>JBFWRA010000342.1:0-5450 GCA_050249155.1 Isosphaeraceae bacterium
CGTCGAGTCATGGCGATCGGTCCTCGGCTTGGGTGTTCGGTCGCCCCTAGACTAGTGTGCCGGTCGGGGTCGGGCAACCGTCGAGCCGCATTGACCGATTGGGGAGCCCAGGTCACAATCCCGCCGTTTCCAGGGATCGTCCTCGCCGATGGCGCGTGGCGCGATCCGGGGGATCGTCGATCGGGGATCGCCGACCGACCCGCCAAGGACGCGGAGTCCGCCAAGGATGGCTCGACGTCGTCTGGATTGGTTCATCGTCGCCCTGGCCGTGGGAATCCGCCTGACGGCGGTGCTCGCGCTGCGAAGTGAGTCGCTGCCTCGAACGACCTACGAGCACGGCGAGATCGCGGCGAACCTGCTGGCCGGGCGAGGTTTCTCGGTCAAGTTCCTGGGTGCCGACGGGCCGACCTCGCAACAGGCTCCGGTTTATCCCTTGATCGTGGCCGGGGCGTACGCCCTGGGCGGGGCGGGCGCGCCTCGGGCCTTGCTGATCCTTCAGCTTGGCCAGGCGGCGCTGGGAGGCGTCCTCGCGCTGGGGGCCGTCGCGCTGGCCAGGGAGGTCGCCCCTGGCCGAACCCGGATCGCCCTGGCGGCGGGGATCGTCACGGCGGTCCACCCGACACTCGTCTACGCGACGACCCACGTCCAGGTCGCCGTATGGGCCGCGACCCTTCTGGTCTGGGTGCTCGTTCTGGGTCAACGCATGGCGAGGTCGGGCCATGATCGCCAGGCGGTGGCCACCGGCGGACTGCTCGGGCTCTTGATTCTCACCGACCCGATCCTCGGCCTGGTCGCGCCCGCGGTGGGACTGGCGACGATTCGCGGCCTGGGCCGGCGTCGAGCGATTCGAGCCCTGGCGGTCCTCGGTTTGGTCGCGGGGATCACGCTCACGCCCTGGACGCTGCGCAACTATCATATCCACGGCGAGCTGGTCGCGGTCAAATCCACGTTTGGCTACGCTTTTTGGCAGGGCAATTGCGCGCTCAGCGAAGGGACCGACAAGGTCGTCAGGGCTTCGGTCGAGCGGACGTTGAATCGAGGACGCTCCTTGGGCGGCGCGCTGGACCTTCGTCGGCTCAACGCCACGCTCTGGGAGGCCCGGCACGAGGCGGGCTACGTCGACGACGTCGCCCTCACCGCCGAAGACTATCGTGTGCTCGCGCCTTTATCCGAGCCCGAGCGTTCCCGCCGTCTCTTCCAGAGGGCGCTGGCCGACCTTCGGGCCGAGCCAGGCCGTTACCTCGCCCTGACCCTGCGACGCCTCCGCTACTTCGTCCTGTTCGACGAGACCAACCCGAAGACTCGCAATCCGATCTATCGGATCGGCCACCTCGCCCTGACTCTCGGGGCGATCGGGGGATGGCTCGCGGCCCCCGCCTGGCTCCGCCGGAACCTCGTTCCGACGCTGCTGACGGCCGGCCTGGTCACGGCCTTTCACGCGTTGACGATCACATCCGCACGTTTTCACATTCCGCTCGAACCCTTGATGGGCCTCTGGGCGGCTTGCCTGTTCTCCTCACGAGAGCTTCGCGCGCCGATCCTGGCGCGACGCCGCGGACGGACGACGGGCGCGATCCTGGCGACGTCGAGGTCTCGTCACTGAAGCCGACGGTCCTTGAAGTTTCGCTAGCGTGTCGCCTGTTCCGGGATTACGATCGAGTTTCAGGGCCGGGTCGACCGACCAGGCCGGAAACCTTCGATCCCAGCCCGGAGAAACGTCGATGTCCCCCCCCATCGTCAACGGTTCGATCCTCCCGCGCGAGCCGTCCCCCGCGACGGCGGAGCCTTCGATCGAGGACTTGCTGGCGGCGCTGCCGGAACGCCTTGAAAGAATCCCTTGCTCGCGAGCCTTTCGGATTCGACTGGCGCTGTGCGCGTTGGTCCTGATCGCCCTGCTTCTGGCGTACCTCGGCCTGGTGGTCGTCACCAGTTACGGTCTCTGGTCGCACGTCGCCAGCCCAAGGGTCGTCGCCGCGGTCCACCGACTGATCCCTAATCCGTTGCTGTACGGCTTTCTTTGCGTGTCCGGGGTGATTCTCTGCGTCTTTCTGGTCAAGCCCCTGTTCACGCTCCGAGGCGCCAGGCCGCCCCAGGTCAGGCTGGAACGCTCGGCCGAGCCTCGCCTTTTCGCATTCGTCGATCGACTCTGCGAGGCCCAGGGAGCACCCGCGCCGAAGGAAATTCTGGTGGACACGCAGGTCAACGCGTCGGCGTCTCTGCGGCACGGACTGATCGGGCTGTTTCGCGACGACCTGACGCTGACGATCGGGCTTCCCCTGGCGACGGGGTTGAGCCTCCGCGAGTTCACCGGCGTCCTCGCGCACGAGTTCGGCCACTTCACGCAGGGCGGGGCGATGCGGCTGTCCTCCCTGATTCATCGATCGGTGCGATTGATGCTGCGGATCGTCCACGAGCGTGACGGGTTCGACGCCGCCCTGATCGAGGCGGGCGCGGTCCGTGTGTTCCTCGACCCCAGGCTCTTTCTCTTGAGCCTGGCGTTCTCCCTGGCGGTCTGGACCGTTCTGGCGTTTCTCTGGGTGGCCCGCATGATGCTCAAGGGCCTGGCCTGGTTGGGGATGGCCTCGGCGGTGGCATTGCTCCGGGAGATGGAGTTCGACGCCGACGCGCACGAGGTGAGGGTCGTCGGGCGCGAGGGGTTCGTCAAGACCGGAGACCGCCTGCTGGTGCTCGAAACCGCGCGAGCGACGGCCGCGGCGATCGAGCAACGGTCCTGGGAGGCCCGGCGGCTTCCCGACGACCTGCCACGACTCGTGGCGATTCTGGCGGAGCGAATCTCGGCGAAACCGGAACTCCTCGAAAACCTCCGCGAAGAGGCCCAGAAGAAGGAAACCCAGCCACTCGACACGCATCCCTCCTTCCGAGACCGGATGGCCGCCGCGCGAGCCGTCAGCGAGGCCGGGACGTTTCCTCTGGACGCGCCCGCGGCGACCCTGTTTCGCGACCTTCCCGCGCTCTCGCGAGAGTCCACGCTCGTCTTCTATCGCGATCTGCTCGACATGGAATTCGGGGCCGCGCGGTTTCTCCCAGTCCCCGAGATCCTTTACGAAATCGAAGGCGATCCGACCGTGACCCAAAGGCTGACGAGGCTGACTCAGGGATGCCCCACCGACGCCTGCCGCTTGACCTTCGGCACGTTGCCAGCCGCCACGCCCCTCCAGGAACCCACGGACGTCGATGCCACGATCCGGGAACTGGAAGACGCCCGACGTCGGATCCTGGAACTGGCCCCGACCGCCCATTTGGCCGCCGCGCGCCTGGCCGAGGCCCGAAACCAACTGGACCGTTACGGAGTGGTCGCCGCGCTGCTCAAGACGGGATTCCCCGTCGACCCAGGCCCGATCCTGGCGAACGCGACCCCGAACGAGGCCGTCGCCGAAGGTCGTCGACGATCGGTCCAGGAGATCCAGAGGGCGGAACAGGAACTGATTCCCTTCTCCGAGGCCGTTCTCGACCGCCTTCGGATCGCCCTGCGACTGATTCCCACGGTGGAACTCGAATCGACGGACCAGCCCCTCCCGACGGATCGCGAGGCGATGGTCGCGACACTCCGACGTCTCGGCGCGGCCAGAACGCACGTTGAGCTCCTGCGGTCCCGACTCGCCCTGCTCTTCGGCATCTTCCGGGAATCACAGCTCCATGCCGGGAACCCTCTGGCGGTGCGACCGATGATCGACGCCGCGGAGGAGGTCCGCAAGACCGTCCAGGGCCTACGCTCCGCGATTGACGACGCCGACTATCCCTTCCCATTCGCCCTGCCCGCGGTCCACAAGGACGGCACTCGGCCGACCCTGGGCGTCTTCCTCGGGAACGTCCTGATCTCAAGAGATCCCGGCCAGGCTTACTCGCAAGGCGCGGACCTGCTTTCAAGGCTCGGGAGACTGGAAGACCGCATTCTCTCGACCATCGCCGAGATGGCCGAGCGCGTCGAGACCTCACTGGGTTGGTCCCCCCTGCCCGATCCTCCCGTCGTGGAGAACGTGGTCCCCGCTGGCGTGACCTGACACCGACGAACGACCTCGCGGAGGAGTTCTCAGGCATGTCCGAACCGTTGGGCTCCCCGGTTCCCGACCATGAGACCGAGTTCTCGCGCAGGGAATTCGTCAAGACGGTCGTCGCCTCGGCCCCTCTGATTGGAGCCGAGGCGTCCCCCGCGCCCTCGGCCCTGATTCGATTCCACGCGAGTCTGACACGCGAACAAAGGTCGATCCTTCAATTTCCGTTCGACCACCCGCTTCAGTGGCAAGTCCGCGACGACTGGGCGATCGTCAGGCCGACGATCGCCGACCTGACCGCCCCGCAGCGGGCCCTCTGCCGAGAGATCTTCCAGGCCCTTTGCTCCGAGGAGGGGCACGAACGATTCCTCCGGCAGATGACCGACGACGCGGGAGGATTCGACCGTTATCACGTCGCCCTCTTCGGCGAACCCGAAGGGGGCCGACCTTGCCAGTGGGTCCTCACCGGCAGGCACCTCACGCTTCGGGGGCTTGGAGATTCGTCGAAACGGGCGACCCTCGGTGGCCCGATCTTTTACGGCCACTCCAGCGAGCCCTCCCGCAACGTCTGGTGGGATCAGTCCGTTCGGGTGAACCGGATCTTCGCCACGCTGGACGGACCCCAGAGGGACCAGGCGGTCGTCGACGCCCCGAACCCGGCGGCCCGGACCTCGTCAGGACTGGTGGTCGCGGGGCTCGACGCGAGCCAGAAAGAAATGGTCAGGTCTCTTTTCAACGACATGCTCATGCCGTTTCGCGAAGTCGATCCCGCGCGGTTTCTTCAAGGCATCGGCGGCATCGACTCACTCCGGCTGAGCTACTTTCCCGACCGGGGCGGGGGCGCTGGCGATGGGGAATGGCGGGTCTGGAAGCTGGAAGGGCCAGGGTTCCGCTGGTCGTTCCATGGCGTTCCCCACGTTCACGCCTGGGTGGACGAGTCGCGAGGCTGAGATGGAAGGGAACGCTTCGGGGCGTTATGATGCGCCCACTTGATCGCGACCTCCTCAGACGCCGACAGGGCCCACCCCGCCATGCTGATCTTCGACGCCCACCTGGATCTCGGTTTGAACGCGATCGACTGGAACCGCGACCTTCGGCTCTCGGTCGCCGAGCTCAGGGCGCAGGAAAAAGCGCTGGGGATGACCGACCTGGGTCGTTGCACCAACACCGTGACGTTCCCCGAGCTTCGCAAGGCGGGAGTGGGCGTCGGCGTGGCCACGGTTTTGGCCCGGATCGAGCAACCGATCAACCATCCGTTCGGGTACACCACCCCGGAAGCCTGCTACGCCGTCGCCATGTCGCACCTGGCCTACTACCGAGCGATGGAGCGGACCGGCGCGATGCGGATGATCCGCGATCGGGACGACCTGATCCGGCACGTCGAAGCCTGCCAGGCCGATCCCCTGGGCTCGCCGTTCGGCTTCATCCTGAGCATGG
>JBFWRA010000343.1:0-5434 GCA_050249155.1 Isosphaeraceae bacterium
GGCGCGAGGTCGTCGGGCAGGCCAGCGCTCGGTTTCGGAGCCTGAAGGCTGATTCCAAAGTCCGAAGAGGGTGTGGCCGGGGAATCATGAGGATTCCGCTTGTTACATGATTCCCCGGCCACACCCCCCGAAGTGGGACATAAGACCCATTATCGGACGATGTGTCATTGTCATGCCTCGACGAAGTCCCGCCCATTGCCGTTCGCTGTAGCCCGCCGCGTACCTCGTCTCGTGGCCGACGAGCCGCGAGAGCGCCTCGTCCCAGAAGAAATCGCCCGTGGTCAGGAACATGCCGACGTTCAAGGCGAGGCCCATGACCACCACAGCGACCATCATCCCCACCGTGAACTTCGCCCCCGGACGACGCACGGGCATCCCTCTCGACTGGCTGGAATGAGATCGTGCCAGGTGAATTCCAACGACCCTGGATCTTCGACGTTTGTCTGGGACGATCGTATTCGAGCCCGACGAGTCACTTCAACGGCATCCCTGGAACGCCGACATGATTGCGTGCGAGGTGGCGAATCCCTCAAAGGAAGCCGTGGGATTTCCCGGCGAACGTGACTCCCTCGCTCGCCGATCCACGATCGATTGTGTTACCCTGGGATTCGGTCGCTCGAGGGATCGTGGATCGTGGCTGAGGATCGTGATGGCGTTGTTGAGCTTGCGCGGGGTGACCCTCTCGTTCGGCGGTCCGAAGCTCCTGGACGCGGTCGACTGGCAGGTCGAGGCTGGCGAACGGGTCTGTCTTCTTGGGAGGAACGGGGAGGGCAAGAGTTCGCTCTTGCGACTCATCGAGGGGGACCTCAAGGCCGACGACGGCGAGGTGATCCGTCAGCAAGGGTTGCGGATCGCCCGGCTTCCTCAAGAAGTGCCTCAAGACCAGTCCGGAAGGGTCGCCGACCGGGTCGCCGAGGGGCTCTCGGACGAGGACCGTCACGCCGGCGGAGACGACCACCGGGTCCTCGCGGTGCTCTCCCGGATTGGACTGGACCCCGACGCCACGTTCGAATCTCTCTCCTCCGGCATGAAGCGCAGGGTCTTGCTGGCCGCGTCACTGGTCGGCGAGCCTGAGATTCTTCTGCTCGACGAGCCGACGAACCACCTGGATATCGACTCGATCCGATGGCTGGAGGACTTCCTCGCCCGGTTCGGCGGCACCCTGGTGTTCGTGACCCACGACCGGGCGTTTCTGAGCCGACTGGCGACGCGGATCGTCGAATTGGACCGGGGCCGCCTTTACGACTGGGCCTGCGACTATCCCACCTTCCTGAAGCGGAAAGAGGAACTTCTGGCCGCCGAGGAGTCGCGAAACGCCCTCTTTGACAAGCGGCTGGCCCAGGAGGAAGTCTGGATTCGCAAGGGGATCGAGGCGCGACGAACCCGAAACGAGGGCCGGGTGCGCGCCCTCAAGGCGATGCGCGAGGCTCGTCGACAACGTCGCGACCGGCAAGGCGTGGCCAGAATCACCGCGCAGGAGGCTGAGCGTTCCGGAAGTCTCGTCATCGAGGCCAGGGACGTGAGCTTCGATTACGGCGACCGGCCGGTCCTCACGGGCCTGACGACCACGATCATGCGAGGGGACAAGGTCGGACTCGTCGGCCCCAACGGGTCGGGAAAGACGACCCTCCTGCGAGTGCTCCTGGGCCAACTTTCCCCGACTCGGGGGACCGTCCGCCACGGCACGAACCTGGAGGTCGCCTACTTCGATCAGCTCAAGGCGGTCCTCGACGAGGACCGCACCGTCCAGCACAACGTCAGCGAGTACGACACCGTCACCGTCAATGGTCAACCTCGGCACGTCCTGGGCTACCTTCAGGATTTCCTGTTCGCCCCGGAGCGTTCCCGAACGGCCGTGCGATTCCTCTCCGGCGGAGAACGGAGCCGGCTCTTGCTCGCGAAGCTGTTCACGAAGCCTTCCAACGTCCTCGTTCTGGACGAGCCGACCAACGACCTGGATATCGAGACGCTGGAACTGCTGGAGGGACTCCTCGTGGAGTATTCCGGCACGGTCCTGCTGGTGAGCCACGACCGGGCCTTTCTCAACGACGTGGTGACGAGCACCCTGGCGATCGAAGCGGGAGGAACCGTCCACGAATACGACGGCGGTTACGACGACTTCCTCCGTCAGCGTCCCTCCACGACGGCTCCCGAACCCAAGACCCCCTCCGCCCCGTCGTCAGGCAAGTCCTCGTCAGCGACCGAGGGCCGTCGCCGCAAGCTTTCGTTCAAGGATCGTCGCGAGCTGGAAGCGCTTCCGGCCAGGATCGAGGAGCTTGAGGCGACCACCCGGACCCTTCATGAGGCCATGGCCGATCCGAGTTTCTATCGCAACGCCCCGACCGAGATCGCCGAGGCGAACGCCAGGCTCGCGGAGATCGAGCGAGAACTCGCCAAGGCGTACGAACGTTGGGAGGCGCTCGAAGCGCTGGAGGACTGATGCGCGCCTGGAATCAGATCCTGGTCCTGACACTGCTGGCGACGGCGATCGGCCTGACCAGCGCGGCGACGGCGGCGGACCCGCTTCGTGTCGAGATCGCCCTGTCGGGTGACGACCCGTTGGAAGTGAGTTTATCGGCGCTGGTGGATCGTCTGGCGGGCGCGACCGGCGCGGCGGTCGCGCGGCCTCCGGGCGAGGTCTCGCTTCCGGTCACGGGACTGGGCGGGAGCCTGAGCCGTTCGTTGCTGTCGACGACCCTCGGGCCCGCGGCGACCGTCCAGGTCGAGGGTCGCAAGCTGATCGTGACTCTCGACCCCGCGCTCCGCGACCCTGGGCGCAAGGCCGATTGGGAGCGCAGGCTTCGCGACCTGGCCACCCGCGCCGAGACCGAAGCCCGGCGTCGGCTTCGGTACGGGATGCGCGCCCTGAAGTCGTATCGCCCCAACGACCCGACCCGGCCGACGGTCTGTCTGGTTCATGGGGTGAACTCGTCCTCGGGCGGGTTCATCCACATGTTCAAGCATTTTGAAGATGCGGGCTTCGGCGTGGTCGTCTATGATTATCCGTTCAATCGCGGAATCGAGGAGTCCGGCGAGCGGTTCGCGGCCGACCTGAGGGCGTTCCGTCGAGAGTTGGCGGAGGAACGCCCCTGGGCGATCGTCGCGCACTCGATGGGAGCGCTGGTCGCTCGGCATTACGTCGAGGGACCGGGTTATCGAGAGGACGTCTCGAAACTCTTGATGGTCGCGCCGGTCAACCAGGGGTCGAGCCTCGCGCGGACGCAGACCCTGCTTCAGTTCCTCAACGGCCTCCAGGCCGTCGGCGGAAACCGGCCCTCGCGCGACGCCCTGGCGAGCCTGGGCGACGGCCTGGGAGAGGCGGCCAACGACATGTCTCCCGGCAGTGCCTTCTTGAAACGGTTGAACGCCAGGCCCCGTCGCCCTGGGGTGGAATACCACATTCTCGCCGGGGACGTCGGCGTGCTCTCGCGTTCGACCCGCGAGCGGATCGAGGATCAACTGACCACGGCCCGCAACCAGCAGGGAGTGCTCGGCGGTCTGGCCAGGCTGGCGATCGGCGACGACCTCGAGGACCGGCTCGACGAGTTGTCCGACGGCACCGGCGACGGCTGCGTCTCGATCGCCAGGACGCGCCTTTCCGGAGCGCCCGAGCCTGTGATCGTCCACGCGAATCACGCCGAGCTGATCCGGGCCCCCCTGCTCTTCGCCGACCCTGGCCCCGTGGCCTGCATGCCCGCCCTGCTCCGCTGGCTGGGCGCCGACGGTCGCGACTGAGCGACAGGCTGGGCGCCACTTCCCGAGTTTCAGTGTCTGGGTGCCCGGGTCAACGCTCGCGTGACCCGGATTCGCCCTGGCCGTGGATCGAGGCGATTGGTCACAGGGGGCCTTGGGGCGATCCGTGGTCGATCCAGGAATCACAGGCGAGTCCGGGCCACGCTTCGCTTTGACCCGGGCACCCTTGGGATCGATCGAAGGTCGGGAAGTGAAACCAGCGCGTTCCTCAACCGGACCGTCCGCTAGGGACTTGGGGACCGACCCGGGGTTGTTGTACTCTAAACGCCCTCGCGGGCGTCCTCCCCACGGCCCGCTCGGCGCGCGTTCGCGCACCGTGTCGCCCCGTACCGACTTCCCGACAGGCCGCCGATCATCCGGAGTCGTAGCCGATGTCCCACGCCGAGGATCTTTCCGCCGCCAGGCCGAAGCACCCGTTCGGCCTTTACGTCCTCTTTCTCACCGAGATGTGGGAGCGGTTCGGCTTCTACACCATGCTGGCCGTCTTCACTCTCTTTCTCAAGGACACCCAGCAGGACGGGCTTGGCTGGAGCGCGGGGGACGCCACCGGGTTGTATGCCAACTACCTCATGTTCGTTTACGCCAGCCCCCTCATCGGCGGCTTCATCGCGGACCGGAACCTCGGGTATCGCCTCTCGATCCTGATCGGAGCGATTTTCTTCATCGCGGGGTACGTCCTGCTGACGGTTCCGTCGGTCGGCACGCTTTATCTGGCCCTCGCTTTGCTGGTGATCGGCAACGGCTTCTTCAAACCGAACATCTCGACGCTCGTGGGGAACCTCTACCCGTCCGGGAGCCCCCTGCGCGACTCGGCCTACAACATTTTCTACATGGGGATCAACATCGGGGCGTTCATGGCCCCGCTGGTGGCGGAGGTGGTCCGCCAGCGGTACGGGTTCCGGTTCGCCTTCGGGGCCGCCGCGGTCGGAATGACGATCGGCCTGGTCGTCTTCGCGGTCCTGCAAAAGTTCGTGGCCAGCGCCGACCGGCCCAAGGCGGCCAAGGCGCCGGCCAGCGAGTCCGTGGCCGTCGCCGAGGACCTCCCCCCTCGGCCCGAGGAGGCCCTGACCGCGATCGACTCCGTTCCCGAGTGGAAGCGCGTCAGCGCCCTGATCGTGGTCTTCGCCATCGTGATCGTCTTCTGGATGGTCTTCCACCAGAACGGCAGCACGATGACCTACTGGGCCAACGACAACACGGACTGGTCCTCCTCCCAGGTCACACCCATCCTGATTCAAATGTTCACTCTCGGAATGGTTGACGGGTCCGACGTCTCGGGCGTCATCTCGAACGCGATCAACCCGTTCTGGATCATCGTCCTGTCGATCCCGCTGGTCCGGTTCTGGCGATACCTCAACGTCAAGGGGCTGGAGCCCTCGACCCCCGCCAAGATGGGTCTGGGGATGCTTCTGACCGCCCTGGCCTTCACGATCCTCGGGATCGGCGGGCTCAGCGGCGGAGACGTCGGGAAGGTCTCCCCCTGGTGGATCATCGGGGCGTACGGCGTGCTCTCCCTTGGCGAGCTGATGCTCAGCCCGATGGGGCTGTCGCTGGTCTCGAAGGTCGCCCCCGCCCGGATGCGCGGGCTGTTGATGGGTGGCTGGTTCGTCGCCACCGCCATCGGAAACAAACTCACCATGATCGGGATCTACTGGACTCGCTGGTCGCATTCGAGCTTCTG
>JBFWRA010000344.1:0-5433 GCA_050249155.1 Isosphaeraceae bacterium
TTCGCGTCAGCCGGTCGAAGGACGACGGCGAAACCTGGTCGCCCGTGGAAAGCTCCCCGTTCCCCAACCCAGGCGCGGGAGTCGAGGGAATTCGACTGGCCAACGGCCACTGGGCCCTGGTTTACAACGACCTCGAACGAGGCAGGCATTCCCTGGTCGTTTCGCTCTCCGACGACGAGGGCGAAACCTGGAAGTGGACGCGACCGATCGAACGAAAAGAGGCGGGGCAGGGGTCGTTTCACTATCCGTCGTTGCTCCAGACCCGTGACGGGATGATTCACGTCACGTATACCCACGGCGGCACTCCCGCGGGGAGCCGGATCCAGCACGCCAGGTTCAACGAGGCATGGGTCAAGGAGGCCGGCGACCCTCGCTGACGTCTCCTCCCATTGGACTCCGCCTTCAAGGAACCTCGCGTGACCCTCGACCATGACGCTCCCGCCAAGACCGGGCGACCTCTCTATCCCTGGGTGGTCGTCGGCCTGCTCTGGATTTGCGGCTTCTTGAACTACGCCGACCGGCAGGCGGTCTTCTCGGTTTTCGCCCTGCTGGGCGAGGAATTCCAGCTCGACGACGTGGCCAAGGGGATGATCGGCTCGTCGTTCATGTGGGTCTACGCCCTTTCCGCTCCGTTCGCCGGCTACATCGTGGACCGAACCTCGCGACGGCGGTTGATCTCGGTGGGCCTGGGAGTGTGGAGCCTCGTCTGCGCGGCGACGGGAACCGCATCGAGCTATATCCAGCTCCTGTTTTATCGGGCCGCGGAGGGACTCGGCGAATCGTTCTATTTCCCCGCGTCGATGTCACTCCTGGCCGAGTACCACGGTCCGAGCACGCGGTCCAAGGCGATGGGGCTGCACCAGACCAGCGTCTACGCGGGAACCGCGGTGGGCGGAATCCTCGCCGGCTACCTGGGCATGCGCTACGGCTGGCGGATGCCCTTCTACGTTCTCGGGGGCGTCGGAATCGCTTACGCGATGCTCCTACCCTGGGTGATCCTGGAACCCTCGCGCGCGTCCGTCGATCCCGAGGCGCCTCCACCCCCGGACGTTCCGGTCGCCGGGATCGTGGAACAGATCCTGAGCGTGCTCCGAATCCCCGCGGCGCTCGCGTTGTTGCTGGCGTTCGCGGGGGCGAACTCGGTGGCCGCCACCCTTTTGACCTGGCTCCCCGATTTCGTGAAGCGAACGCATGGCCTGGACCTGCTGCGAGCCGCCACCGTGGCGGGGCTCTACTTTCCGATCAGCAACGCCGTCGGAGCGCTCTTCGGTGGCGCGCTGGCCGACGCGATCGCCAGGCGGGTCAAGGGGGGCAGAGTCCTCGTGCAGGCCACCGGTCTGTTTCTGGGCGCTCCCTGCGTCTGGATCGCGGGAACCACGACCTCGCTCAACGTGTTGATCGTCGCGCTCATCGGGATCGGGTTGAGTAAGGGAATCTATGATGCGAACATATTCGCGTCGGTCTTCGACGTGGTCCAGCCGAAGGTGCGGGGCACCGCCGCCGGCCTGATGAACACGGGAGGTTGGGCGCTGGGAGCCGCCGCGCCGACGTTCGTCGGGTGGCTCAGCGAACGTTACGGCCTGGGTTTCGCGATCGGCTCGACGGCCGGGTTCTACCTGGGCGCGGGGTGCCTGGCGCTGTTGGCCGCCCGGCTCACGGCCCGGACCCCGAAGCTCGCGGACTGAGCCACCGGGTTCCCCTCTGGACTCCGCTATGGTATCTCCTGAGCACCTCTCTCATCGCCGCCGTCGCGTTCCGGCGTCCCCGCGCCTCCTCGATCAGGAGTTCCTCCGTTGTCCGTCTCCCAGTCCACCACCACGAGTTATCGCTGGGCCGCCAGAGGCGACGTCAACGCCTTCTTCGGACTCATGCTTGATAATATTGGCGATATGATCCTGATGGCCAGCCTCCTGGTGGGGGCGTTCGGGATGCCCTCGGAATTCGTCCTCACCAAGATGATCCCCGGAACGGCCGTCGGGGTGCTCGTGGGCGACCTCATCTTCACGGTGATGGCCTTTCAACTGGCGCGAAAAACCGGCCGCTCCGACGTCACGGCGATGCCCCTGGGTCTGGACACGCCAAGCACCTTCGGCGCGGTCTTCCTCATCATCGGACCCGCCTACGCCGCGGCGACCAACCGAGGACTCGAAACGACCGAGGCCGCGCGGCACGCCTGGTTCCTCGGAGTGACGATGCTCCTGGCCTCCGGTCTGTTCAAGCTTGGCTGCGCCTTCGTCAGCGGGCTCATTCGTAAGATCGTGCCGAGGGCCGGCCTGCTCGGATCGCTCGCGGCGATCGCCCTGGTCATCATCAGCTTCCTCCCGTTGATCGATATCGCCGCGCAGCCGATCGCTGGCTTCATCGCGCTGGCGATCATCTTGATGACCCTGACCGCCCGCTGGGAATTGCCGGGTAACGTTCCTGGTGCGCTTGGGGGCGTGGCGGTCGGGACGATCGTGTATTACTTGATGCACGTTCTCGGATACGGCCCTGGTCTCGGAGCCGACGGTGGCGCGCCACCCTCGGGGCTTCAGGTCATGCTACCCATGCCCATCGCGGACTGGCAGGTCTGGTTCCAGGCGAACTGGCGCGAAGCCCTCACCTACCTCCCCGTCGCGATTCCCCTGGCGCTGGCGACGGTCGTCGGCGGGATCGACTGCACCGAGAGCGCCTCGGCGGCCGGCGACGATTACCCGACCGGACAGATCATCGCCGGGGAAGGATTCTCGACCTTGATCGGCGGTCTTTTCGGAGGCGTGATCCAGTCGACGCCTTACATCGGCCACCCCGCCTACAAGGCGATGGGCGCACGGGCCGCCTACACCCTGGCCACGGCCCTGTTCGTTGGCGGGGCGGGCGTGCTCGGTTACTTCGATTGGATTTTCCACGTGATCCCGAAGCCCGTGATCTTCCCGATCCTGATCTTCGTCGGACTGGAGATCACCGCGCAGTCGTTCCAGGCCACGGCCAGGCGCCACAACCCCGCGGTCGCGCTGGCCTGCGTCCCCGCCCAGGCGTATCTCGCCCTGATCACCCTGCACCAGGTGCTCCCCGAGACGGGAAAGCCGTTCGATCAACTCAGTCCCGCTCTTCAGCGCTGGGTCCAGACCGACCTGATCCTGGCCAACGGCTTCATCGTCACCAGCCTGCTCTGGGCGACGACCTTGACCCACCTGATCGAGGGCAAGGTCAAGGCGGCCGCGGCGACCGTCGGACTCGCGGCGGTCTTCTCCTGGTTTGGTATCATCCATTCACCGCTCCCCTCGGCTCCCATCCTGCCTCCCTCCGAGGTGATCGTTCGGCTTGAAAAGGAAGGTCGGGCGGAGGCGGCGCGAGCGCAGACCCCCTATCATACGACCGCGGCGTACGCTGGCATCGCCCTAAGTCTTCTTGCAATATCACGTTTTGGAAAACCTCCGGCCCCTGGGAGCCATGACGACCCTGTGGCGGTTTAATCGTGCGTGATGCGGGGACCGTGGAGAGGTGTCGCGATGCGGAGACCCTGGCGTGTCGCGTCTGGGATCTGTCAAACGGGTCGTGAGATCGCTAAACTGTCGTCATGCGTAAAGGAATCGCCGTAAGCCCTGGCGTGGTCGTGGGAGTGGTCTATCGAGTCGACTCCGTCCTAGGAACGACCGAGCCAGAGACCCTCGACGACCCGAGTCTGGCACCTCTGGAGGTGGCCAGGATCGACCGCGCGATCGCCCTGGCCGCCGCGGAACTCGAGGCGATCGTGACCAAGGTCGCCCAGCAACTCGGTCCGGCCGAGGCCGACATCTTCAAGAGCCACCTTCAGATCGTCAACGACCAGGAGTTGCTCGCCAAGCTTCGCGAGAAGATCGAGGCGCGCCACATGACCGCGCTCTCGGCGCTTCAGCTTGTCTTACAGGACTACGCGGCGACGTTCGCGAGGATTCAACACGACTACTTCCGAGAACGACTCGCCGACGTGCGCGACGTGATTTCCAGGATCGGATCGCACCTCACCGTCCAGGCCGCCACGCATCCCGACCAGGCGGACGCGGGGCACGAGTCGAGCGAGCCGACGATCCTCGTCGCGCATGAGATCATGCCAAGCCAGGCCATGAATCTCGGCAACCTCCCGATCGCCGGGATCGTGACCGAGATCGGCGGAGGGACCAGCCACGCCGCGATCCTGGCGCGAAGCCGCGGCATCCCCGCGGTCTCCGGCGTCGAGGGGATCACCAACGACGTCCGATCGGGGGACCTCATGGTCGTCGACGGTCGAGACGGACTCGTGATCGTCCGCCCCGATCAGGAGACCACCGCCGCTTACCGCAAGCTTCAACGCGAGTTTTTCGATCTGAAGGACAAGCTCGTCCTGAATCGCGATCAACCCGCCCTTAGCGCCGACGGAACGCAGATCGAACTTCTGGCGAATATCAACAACCTCGCGGACGCCCAGGCCGCCAGCAAGGTGGGAGCGACCGGCGTCGGCCTCCTCCGAACCGAGTATCTCTTCCTGACGCATCAGGACGTGCCCGACGAGGAGGAACAATACCAGTACTACCGACAGATCATCGAGGACTCACCGAACAAGTCGGTCACGATCCGCACTCTGGACCTCGGCGGTGACAAGACCGTCGCGTATCTCGGTCGACGAATCGAAGCCAACCCGTTCATGGGCTGGCGTTCGATCCGGCTCTCGTTCGAGCATCCTCGACTGTTCGAGCGTCAGCTTCGGGCGATCCTTCGGGCGGGCCGGCACGGCAAGGTGTCGATGCTCTTCCCGATGATCACCACGATCGAGGAACTCCGTCAGGTCAATCGCCTGGTGGATGAGACCCGGCGGAACCTCCGCCGCGAGGGCGTTCCGTTCGGCGAGGACGTCAAGACCGGGGTCATGGTCGAGGTACCCGCCGCGGCCGTCTGTATCGACGCGATGCTCCGCGAGACCGACTTCATCTCGATCGGATCCAACGACCTGATCCAATATCTGATGGCCGCCGACCGCGACAACCCCAAGGTCGCCCACCTTTGCGAGTCCCTGAGCCCCGCCATCTTCAAGGTGCTTCAGATGGTCTTCGACGCGTGCCGACGAACGGGCACTCCCGTCACCCTTTGCGGCGAGATGGCCGGTCAATCCCGAGCGGTCCTGGTTCTCTTCGGAATGGGACTTCGAAGATTCTCGATGAGCCCAGGTTTCGTTCCGACCATCAAGGCCCTGCTGGGGTCGGTCACCACCGCGCAGGCGGAACGGTTCGCCCACCACGTGCTCCAACTCAAGACCAACGAAGAGATTAGGACGTACCTGACGGCCCGGCTTCACGAGGTGTCCAGCACGCTGGAGGTTCTCGATTCCGCCTGATTCGCCGGGTCGTTCCCCTGGAGTGGACGGCAGCGTGTTGCCCTGCGAAGATCGTCTTGCTAAGGTAAGAACTCGCAAGCGAGAGCGACGAAATCCGAGTACCC
>JBFWRA010000345.1:0-5432 GCA_050249155.1 Isosphaeraceae bacterium
CGATGACCTTGATGAGGTTGCCGTCCAGCACCAGGGTCTGCTCGGGAGCGAAGATGCAGGAGTGCGGGTTGCCGACGATGTCGCTGGAGACGACGGGGTCCTCGTTGTACTCGATGATCCCCTTGAAGGCGCCGGCGGCGGCGGACTTGATCGCCGCGTTGATCTCGTCCTTGGTGGCCGATTTCTTGAGGACCGCGGTGAGGTCCGTCACGCTGCCGTCGGGCACGGGAACGCGAAGGGCGAACCCGGTCAGCTTGCCCTTCAGCGCGGGGATGACCTCGCCGACGGCCTTGGCCGCTCCGGTCTTGGTCGGAATGATGTTCACGGCCGCGGCGCGGGCCCGGTAGACGTCGTCGTGGATCATGTCGGCCACGCGCTGATCGTTCGTGTACGCGTGGATGGTGGTCATGAGCCCTTTCTCGATGCCGAAGGTGTCGTTGAGCACCTTGGCCATCGGGGCGAGGCAGTTGGTGGTGCAGGAGGCGTTGGAGATGATCTTGTGCGACGGCTTGAGCTGGTCGTCGTTGACGCCGAGGACGACGGTCAGGTCGAGTTCGTCCTTGGCGGGGGCGGAGAGGATCACCTTCCTCGCGCCGGCGTCGATATGCTTTTGCAGGGCCGCCTTGTTGGTGAATCGGCCGGTGGATTCCAGCGCGACGTCGCAACCGAGCGACTTCCAGGGCAGCGCGGCGGGGTCTTTCTCGGAGGTGATCGGGATCGTCCGCCCGTCGACGACCAGGGCGTTCTCGCCGGGGGTGACGGTCCCCTTGAACCGGCCGTGGACGCTGTCATACTTCAGCAGCATGGCGAGCTGCGAGGCGTCCGAGAGGTCGTTGATCGCGACGACCTCGAACTTGTCCGGATGGGCCGCCATGGCCCGGAAGACAAGGCGACCGATCCGACCGAACCCGTTGATCCCAACCTTAACCGCCATGAGTCCCGCTCCTGACGCGTCCCAATCCATCAAAGGGTGACGCGCGTGTCGTGTCGTATCGTTCTCGAACGTTCTGACCGGTGCCGGCGGGTCGGGTGCCTTCGGGAATCGCTCCCAGGGTCGAACCGACGCGGGGTGCTCACCCTTCCCACCGGAAGAGTTGGGATTATAGGGTCACGCGGAGAACGCTGTCAACGCGGCGAGAGACCAGCGCAGACGAGGAGGAAAACCGGAGTCAGCCCGGGGATCGTTCGGAAGCGCGTCTGGAGTCCGTGCGCATGGGGGCGGAGCTTGCGACGACACAGGTTCCCGACCGAAGGCCGAACTGGGGATCGCCGATCCAAGCACGCTTCCATGCGCGTTGGAGTGACTGCATGGATCAGATCGGGCCGGCTCATGCCGAGCGGATTGGATCATGAGATCATGATCAGATCATGTCACGCATGAAATCCAGGGGTTTCGGGGGGATTGGGTAAGACGTGGAAACGGACCAGCCGTCGGACGAGCTTCATAGTTTTGCCCAAACTCTTAAACTGGGTGCGTGGTTTTTTGTTCGATACCGGCCTCCCTCTGGTTCTGGGCCTTCTACGGGAAGAGCCCCGCTTCGATGAGGATCCGTCGAACCTCAACCCTATCCGGGTGGTTCATCGCGAGCACGTAGAGGGTTGTTCGCCCCACGGCAGTCTTCGCCACGATGACCGGTCCGTCCCACGCGAAGTGTGAGCCCCACCGATTGCGACGCGGGTTGAAAAGCCGCGTGAGCTTCTTCGTTACCGGGTCGATGCCGGTCAGGTTCGGGCCCTTGTGGTAGTTGTCGTGGGGGCAGGAGAGGGCCAAGTTCTCAAAGGTCGTCTCGCCCCCGTGCTGCTGGGCGATGACGTGGTCGAGCGGGAACGTGAACTCGGAGATGAAGGCCGGAATCCGGCAATACTCGCAGCGGTGCTTGGCGCGTTTCCTGACTCGCTCCTCAAGCGATCCGTTCATGGGCCGTCAAGGCTCTTGCCCGGCGTTCTTCAGGGCGAGCAGGGCCTTGGCCTTGAGAATCGAGAGCACGTTGTCGGCTTGGATGTAGGAATCGAGTTCGGCCCGCTCCTCAGCCGTGATTCGCCCCTCCTGCTGCCTGGTCAGGAGGTCGAGCGTCCGCTGCTTATCTTGCTCGCGAATCCCGAGGTTCAAGATAAACCGTGCCCCCTCGGGCGGCACCTCACCTCCCTTAACTTCGAGGGCACGGCTGAGGACGGTGGCACCGGTTGGTTTCGCGGTCGCTCCATGTGGTTGCATAAGAAGGCTCCTTAAATCTCGAACGGTCGGGACGATTATACCACAAGCCGCCTTTACACCTCGCCTCAGAACCAGCACTGCGGAACTAAGTGGAACCGCAGAAAAATCTATGCTCTGATCTGTTCGGCTTCCTGGGTCATTTCGGCGAACAGGTCGTCGTGATCGAACATAAAGCCCATCCGCTCGCGCTTGACTGTTGCCCGACGCACGCCCTTACGGAAGGCGGATACCCGGATCGTCCAGAGTCTCGTACAACACGTTCGCCAGGACGGTGCGTTTCAAGTGCCCCCACAATCGCTCGATCAAGTTCAGGTCGGGACAGTAGGGCGGCAGCCAGTAGATCTCGATCTTGTCCTTGTTCGCTTCGAGGAACGCCAGAACGGCCTTGGTGGTGTGGAACCGGCCGTTGTCGCATACCATCCGCACCTTCCTACCAGCGTATTTCGCGATCACCACCAAGAGGAACGCCAGGAAGGAGCCACCGCACTTACTGTCGGCCACGGTGTAGGTCAACTTCCCGGTCACGTAGTCGACCGCCCCGTGGATGACCTTCTTCTCATTCTTGCCGGGAGCAGGGATCTCGGGTTGGTGGCCCACCAACGCCCAGGCACGCGTCAGGGTCGGATGCCGATGGATCTCGACCTCGTCCTGGAACACCAAGACTTCCTCGGGGGCGTCGCTCAGCGCTTTTTTTTCAAGCCACGCAGCTCGATCTTGGCCCGGTCGTGCTCGGCCTCGTCGCGCTTGCCCTCCATCGTGTGTTTGGGTCGTTGAAAGGAGAAGCCTTCCTGGTGCAAGATCCGCCGGAACTGGTCGTCGCTGAGTTCGATCCCGGTCTCCTGCTTGAGGTATTGCCGCAGCCGGTTGACCGACCAGACGCTGAAACCGAAGCCGAGATCCTGGGGCGGGGTCAGGACGGCCTTTCGGATCGCGGCCCGGTACTCGGGTGTCGCTCGCGAAACCCGTCCCGGCGGACTCGACGGAGTGAGGCCGGGGACTCCCTTACGGCGATAAGCGGCCCGAATGTTGTCGACGGTCGCCGGACTACACCCGAGTGTCTCCGCGATCTGGGACTTGGAACGGCCCACGCCGCTCATAAGAATGATCGTGGCGTTCCGAAAAGACCGCGCATCCCGCGCCGAAGACCGAAACTCATCGACCTCATCAAATTCAGCATCCGTCAGCGTCCATGCCGCCATCGTCGGTTCCTCTTGGTAGCGTCCTCGGGGTCGCGACCAAGAGTGTAAACTCAGGGCATATTCGACCGAAACTCCTTTGCGGTTCTACTTAGGCTCCACAACGCTTGGCTGACAACCCAATCGTCGGTGTGCTCTCCCGTCGTCGCCGTCAAGAGCGGCACTGCGAGATCGTCTCGCAAGTCCCCCAGAGCACGAGCCGCTGCGGCTTTGGCCCAACGATTCTGCACAGTCGCAGCTTCGGCCAGCACCGCACGCAGGCGAGCCGCCGAACGAACGATACCGTAGTCTCCGAGTTCACGGGCTGCCAGATCACCGAGGTCCGGGGAATCGAGGCATTCGATAAGGATCTCCTCGACCTCGGCGTTCGGGAAAAGGGGGAGCATGCGGAGCAACCTCCGCTTCAATCGGCGATCGGAGGCTCGCCTCCACCATTCCACCCACACGTCGGTGTTGACGCAGGCCCGCTGCTCGTCCCGGTCCGGCTCGAAGCCTCCCCTCCGATCAGCCGCAACGGCGGCGGGATAGAGCAACTGTGCAACGAGGCCACGCTTGGCCAGGTCGCTGGCGATCCAGGATACGTCCGAGTTGTCGGACTCGATGAGCCGCTTGAGATTGGGCTCGAACGCCTGTGTCATCAGGTAGCGGATGTCGTACTTCGTGTGGTGGACCGTATCGATGATCCTGTGGCGAGCAAGGTTGTTGTCGTGGTCATTCGGTATCCCGGAGAGTCGTTCACCGACCGCCATGACGGAACGAGCGAACAAGGCTCCTGCATTGTCGATCCCCAGGGCGATCAGCGCATGGGTCTCGTAACCTTGCAGCAGGCAGTTTTGTGAAAGCCGGGCTCCCAGGAAATCGACGAGTCGGGCATCGCCGAGATACGCAAGGACAGACACGGCCTTGGCGTGCTCCTTCGTGCCGCTTGGACTCGGCATCTGCCGGATTGCCTCGTCCGCCAAGGCGAGGCGGAACTCGGGGCTCGACCCACGGATTGTCCCCAGGAGTTCCTTAAAGTAGTACGTGTCGTTGCCCGAGGACACGCCGAACCTCCCCCAGAGGTACACGAACGGGGCTGCGGGGGCATGGCCGAGCCTCGTGAATGCCGTTGCCCCTTCCGCCATCAGGTAGCGATGAATGTCGGTCGGCGGGAGCAGGTGCGCCGCCAACACTTCGACGGCCTCCTGACAGCCCAGCTCGCCGAGTAGCGTGATTGCCATCGCCGCCCGGACCCGATGATGCTCCGGGATCTGCCGACCAAGTTCGTCGGCGATGTACCTTCTGATGTCTGGCGAGTAGCTACCGACTGCGGTCCGCACCACGACCGCCGCCATCCTGACATCCAATTCCGCCAGGCGTCGGGCGAACTCATCCCTGATGCACTCATCGGCCAGCCGATGCCCGACACGTTCCAACCTCGTGTAGGCTGTCGTGAATGGGAGACGAGAATAAGCCTCGGCCATCGGTGAGGGGGCGGTCCTGATCTCCTCGATGTCCGCATCGGCCCGATAAAAATCCTGCACCGCCTCGACGGCGAAGCGGATATGATCTGGCTGCCCCGGCACGGTCTCCAGGAGGTTAGCCTCGATCAGTCGTTGGAGGACTGGTCCCGGCGGATGGGCCGGGTCGAAGCGGGGCAGGTCTGACAACTCATCCACGCAGATCGAGCCGGAGTTCGCAGTGGCAGCTCGGCTCGCCAGAGTCCGCAACGCCCGCTGGAACAGGTTGCGGGTGATCCGGTCCCTCGGCATGGACTCGGCGTCGAGCCGGCGATTTAGCCAGCATTCCAGGAGGGTTGCCCTCGTTGGGATCGACGGGACGCCGCCGTCCTGGCTGCGGAGTTCGAGGAAGACACGAAGCGTAAACGGGTGTCGCAGTTCGCCCTGCACTACGGCGGGCAAGGCGAACAAGCCCTGCTGTTCCTGGCCCACCCGTTGCCAGGCCGTTTCCAGTTCATCCTCGGTGAACCTATCGGGGAGCCGGATGCCGGAGACCGGATCGACCCGATCGGCCGGCTGACG
>JBFWRA010000346.1:0-5406 GCA_050249155.1 Isosphaeraceae bacterium
AAACCGCTTCGTCCCACGGTCCTCCCCTGTTCCGCCGGGTCATGCTCAAGCTCTCCGGAGAGAGCTTTTGCCGCCCTGGTGAAGGGGGCATTAGCGTCGACGAGGTCAGCAGGATCGCCAGGCAGGCGTCCCGGGTCGCGTCTCGCGGCGTGGAACTGGCCATCGTCGTGGGGGGCGGAAACATCCTCCGCGGGGCGACTTTCACCCGAAACACCAACGTCATCAAGGAAGCGACCGCCCATTACATGGGAATGACCGCCACGGTCATCAACGGTCTGGCGCTGCAGGACGCCCTGGAGGGGCTCGGCTGCGAAACCCGGCTCCTGACCACGATCCGGATGGAGGAGGTGGCCGAGCCGTTCATCCGACGTCGGGCCCTGTCGCACCTGGCCAGAGGCCGGGTCATCATCCTGGCGACCGGTACCGGCAGCCCGTTCGTGACCACCGACACCGCCGCCGCGTTGCGAGGCAAGGAACTGGGCGTCGAGGTCATCCTCAAGGCCACCCGGGTCGACGGCGTCTACTCCGCCGACCCCGAGAAGAACCCGCACGCCGTCCGTTATGAGACGCTGACCTACGACCAGGTCTTGCGCGACGACCTGAAGGTCATGGACATGACCGCGATCGGCATGTGCCTCGATAACGATTTGCCAATCCTGGTGTTCAACTTCAAGAAGGAGGGGAACATCGAACGGGCGATCGCCGGCGAGACCATCGGGACCTGGGTGGGGACGTCGCCCCGGCCGAAGCCTCGCGAGACGTCCTGACCCGTCCTTCCGCCGCTCCGGATCACTTTCGCGGGCTCGGGACGCTGGTGTAGAATCAGTCCCAGTTCGTTCGGGCGGCGTTCCGACAGGGGCCGCCCCACCTCACGAGGCTGAGACATGAGTATCGAAGAAATCGTCCTGGAGGCCGAGGACCGGATGGAGAAGTCGGTCGCGCTGCTGACCGACCAGCTCAGAGGCGTACGGACCGGACGGGCCAACGTCGGACTCGTCGACTCGATTCGGGCCGATTATTATGGTTCGCCGACCCCGCTGAAACAGCTCGCGAACCTCAGCACGCCCGAACCTCAGCAAATCCTCATCCGTCCCTTCGACCCCTCGGTCATCGGGGACGTCATCAAGGCGATTCAGGCCAGTGACATCGGCCTGACCCCCAACTCCGACGGCAAGGCCATTCGGCTCAACGTGCCCCCACTCTCGGTCGAACAACGCAAAAAGCTCGTCGGCCGCGTCAAGGACCTGGCCGAGGAGGCCCGCGTCGCGATCCGAAACATCCGTCGCGACGCGAACAAACAGGCCGACGCCGAGACGTCCGAGAAAATCCTGACCGAGGACGACCTCGAGCGCTGCAAGGAGGAGATCCAGAGTCTCACCAAGCGTTTCGAGGGCAAGGTCAACGAGATCGCCGAGAAAAAGTCGGCCGAGGTCCTCGACGTGTGACCGCGAATCCCGGCCTTCGCGACGGCGGTCACCGCTTGACTCGCGAACCTCGGATCGCCTATAAAGTAACTGGATTGAATGGGCGTTTAGCTCAGTTGGCTAGAGTACCAGCATGACACGCTGGGGGTCGCAGGTTCAAGTCCTGCAACGCCCATTCCTCGATGAACCCAACCCGTCTCCCGGGTTGGGTTTTTTCGTTCCTCCCGACCTCCTTCGCCAGGCCGTCAACGAGGGGCGGTCACCCGCCCGACGCCGAATTGATCCCCCGCGCGCACGGGGTTGGACCCTTCAAAGTCGATCTCGACCATCTTCTCGCTCTGGACGGGGCCGCCGTTCTCGTCCTTGAGGACCGCCACGATCTTCCGGGTCCTCACGTCGATGACCTCACCCGTGGACGGGTAAGCGTACTGGCCGTCGAGAGTGAAGGTGACCCACCCGGGTTCATCGCGAAGCTTCACGCTGGTCACTTGTTTGGGTGGCATGATCGTCGCGTCGAAGATGTGAACCCGTTCGTTGAACGCGTCGACGACCCAGAGCTCTTTTTCGTCAGGAGTCAGGCCGATGCCATGGCTGGGACAACCGTGCCGCTTGATCGGCCCTTGCTTGAACCCCTGAATCTCCACCCTGTGGAGCTTCTCGCCCGTCTTGAGGTCGCCGACCTCGAACCCGAGCAAGCTGTTCACGTTGACGAAGCAGAGGGTCTGGCTCCCATTGACCGTGAACGGACGCACCGGCGCGGAGAAGGGGCCGACGGTGGCCGTGGCCTCGTGGCTGGCCGTCGTCGCGATCGTCAACAGCGGCGATCTCAGGCCCGCCAGGTAGGCCCGGCTTCCGTCCGAGCCGTACACGGTGTTGTGAGCCCCCGATCTCGGTACGATCTTGGCCAGCACCTTGCCGTCGGTCCCGTCGATCACGTGCCAGTGATCCTTCTCAAACGAGGGAACGTAAAGGTTGGAACCGTCGGGGGCGATCGCCATCCGATCGCAACCCCCTTCGTACTCCCGCTCCCAAAGGATTTCCTCCGTCCGAAGGTCCAGGCACGTGACCGTCCTCGTGGTGCTCACGTAGATTCGCCCGGTCCTCGCGTTGGCGGCGACCCCCTTGACGTTCTCCGGCTGGCCGGTTTTCGGGTCGATCCCCGCGGTCCTGATCCGCTTGACGAACTTGTGCCCGTCGTCGACGTCGAAGACCAGCAGGCCGTGCCCGCCGTACTCCAGGTAGTTCCGGATGCCAGGCGTGGCGACGTACAGGTAGCGATGAGGCCCCTGCGCCAGGGCCCCATTCGTCCAGAGGAGTCCGATCAAGAGGGCACCCAGGGAACAGGCGATCGACCGCGATCTCAATGAAGCGCGAAACGTCATGGTGGGCCTCGTTGCGAGAGAACCGGGCGAAGACGGAACACACCCGGGCATTTTGCCAGGACAGGCGAACCTCGGGAATGGGCGGGGCGTCCTCCCAGTCGCTTCCCCACGTCCCTACACCTGCGGGAACACTCTCATGTCACGATCGATCGCCGACTTCGCGGCCGGACCCCGACTCCTTCGCCTGGCCGCCTCGGGCATGACGGTCGAGCAATTGAAGGCCAGGCCGATCCCTGGTCGCTGGAGCGCCCTGGAGGTGGTTTGCCACCTTGTCGACTCGGAGCAGATCTGGTGTCACCGGATGAAACGGGTCATCGGAGAGGATCGCCCCCTGCTCATCGGCTACGACGAATCCAGGCTGGCCGCCGCGCTGGGTTACCAGAACAGGGACGTCGAAGCCGAACTCGCGCTCTTCGAGGCGACCCGTTCTCAGATGGTCGCGATCCTGAGCGAGGTGGACGCGTCCGCGTGGCGACGCTCCGGCGTCCACAGTGAGCGGGGGCTCGTGACCCTCGAAGAGATGGTCCAGATCGAGACCGAGCACGTCATCCACCACGTTCGCCACGTCTCCGAGAAGCGACAGGCGTTGGGGCTCCCTCCAATCGCCCTCGCGTGAACGACCCGCCCCTCGTCCATAATTTGTTGAAGAACGCCTGCGGAGGCCCTCGAATCCGGTTAAGATGGAAGGATGAACGGCGTTCCAAAATCGTTCAGGTTGGGAGGACGGGCGACGATGCGTCGACGCATCCTTGTGCTCGCGAGTGTGTTGGGTGTCGCGGCCTGGATCGTGGGGGCCCCGCGTCCCGCCCTGGCGAGCGAACCCCCGACCTTCGACGCCTCCGCCCTGGAGTTCTTCGAGTCGAAGGTGCGGCCGATCCTGGTCAATCGTTGCCAGACCTGCCACGGTCCCGAGAAACGAAAAGGAGGCCTGCGCCTGGACTCCCGAGCCACGATCCTCGAAGGAGGGGACAGTGGTCCGGCGGCGGTCGAGGGTCGGCCCGAGGAGAGCCTCCTGATTGAGGCGATCGGATACGCCGAGGCGATCCAGATGCCTCCAAAATCGCGACTCCCCGAGGCCGAGATCGCGACCTTGAACCGCTGGGTCGCCATGGGCCTACCCTGGTCCGGGCCGACCGGGACGGATCCCTCGAAGGCGACGGTCTCCCAGGACGCGTTCGATCTGGACGAAAGAAAGGCCGCGCACTGGGCCTGGCGGCCGATCGGCGATCCACCCCCGCCAGAGGTCGCCGATCCCGACTGGCCCGCTGGCACGATCGATCGCTTCATCCTCGCGAAGCTCGACGCCGCGGGTTTGTCGCCCGCCTCCCCGGCCGACCCTCGGGTCTTGATCCGTCGTTTGACCTTCGACCTCACCGGACTTCCCCCCACGCCGGAGGAGATCACCGCCTTCCTCGACGATCGCGGGCCCGACGCGGTCGAGCGCCTGGTCGATCGCCTGCTCGCCTCTCCACGGTTTGGCGAGCGCTGGGGCCGCCACTGGCTGGACCTGGTCCGCTTCGCGGAGACCCGCGGTCACGAGTTCGACCCGTTGATCCCCAACGCCTGGCGCTACCGCGACTACGTCGCGCGGGCCCTCAACGCCGACGTTCCCTACGACCAGTTCGTCACAGAACACATCGCCGGCGACCTCGTCCCCTCGCCCCGAATCGACCCAGCCACCGGTGCCAACGAGTCGATCCTGGGCACGGGTTTCTGGTTCCTGGGGGAGGAGGTCCACTCGCCCGTCGACGTCCGACAGGACGAGACCGACCGCATGGACAACCGCCTCGACGTCATGGCCAAGACCTTCCTGGGCCTGACCGTCGCCTGCGCCCGTTGCCACGACCACAAGTTCGACCCGATCCCCCAGTCCGACTATTACGCCCTGACCGGCTTCCTCATCAGCGGCACCTACCGGCAAGTCCGGTTCACGACGATGGAGGCCGAACGATCGGCGGTGGAACGGTTGCACGCCTTGAAGGATCGCGAAGGCCCTCGCGTCCTCGGAGAACTCGCCAGGGCCTTGCGTCCTGGAATCGAACGAGCGGCCGGTCGTCTGCTGGCGGCGGCCTCCCAGGTCTCCCAGCCTTCCCCCGGTTCGTCGAAGGTCGAACCCGACGATCCCTGGGTCCAGGCCCTCCGCCAGGCGATCGCCGAGCCCCAAGACCCGCTCCACCGTCTCGCCAGAAGGGCGAGGGACCGCGACGCGGACGGTTCGCTGGCGGTCGAGGAACGCCCCGACCCCTCCGCCGGGCTGGTCGTCGACTTTGGCGACGAGCGCGACCTGGCGCGCTGGCAAAACGGCACGACCTTCGGGCTTCGACCAGCGCGGCCTGGGGAGGTCCGATTCGCCGACGGCGCTCGGGGCGTGCGGATCGGCGTTCACGACCTGGGCGCGGCGGTCCGGGAAGCCGGCGCTCCGCGACTGACCCCGCTGGAATCCGACGATCGGGACCACGGCAAGCTCGGCCAGGGGGATTGGCCTGGCCAGACCCTGCGAACCCCCGAGTTCACCCTCTCCAGCGGTCGGCTCTGGTATCTCGTTCGTGGAAGCGGGCGGGCCTACGCCTCGGTGAATTCCCACCTTGTGGTCGCCGGAC
>JBFWRA010000347.1:0-5403 GCA_050249155.1 Isosphaeraceae bacterium
AACACCATTCCCCCTCCCGCCAGCTTCACCTTCAAACCCCTCGCGTTCCCGGTGAACGTGACGGCGGGCTCCGGCGAGGCGACGCCGGTTCAGCTCAACGCCAACGGCGAGAATCCGAACAATCCCGCCGTGACGACGCAATACGCCATCGCCACTCAACCCGCCAATGGCACGATCACCGATTTCAACCCCGCCACGGGTCGGCTCACGTACACCTCCACCGCCGGGTTCACCGGCACCGACACCTTCACCTACACGGCGTCGAATATCGGCGGATCACCGAGCCCTCTGGCGGGCAACACCCAGACTGTGACGATCAACGTCACTCCCGAACCCCCCGCCCCTCCAGCCGACACGGGAACCGTGCGACTGGTCAACAACGTGCTGTTGATCACTCCCAAACCCAGGACCGACAAGGGCGCGAACACAATCGGAGTCGGTCAGACGCCCGATACCACTGATCCGACGCTCCAGCGAATCTTCGTCTCGATCAACGACCAGATCGACCTCCTTCAGCCGTTGACGACCGACGTCGACCGGATCGTGGTCTACGGGGCCAAGGCCAGCGACAATATCGCCGTTTCGCCAGACGTGGACGCCACGCTCAGCGTGACGCTCGACGGTGGCCAGGGAGGAAAGAACTGGCTCTCCGCCGCCGCGGGACCGACTCGGATGCACGGTTGGTTCGGAAGGAACGTCCTGATCGGCGGCACCGGCCGCAATCAGATGGTCGGCCAGGCCGGTCATGTGAAGTTCCGGCCGACCGACTCGACCAGCCAGATCTTCGCGGGAGTGCCCATGACTCGCGGCGGCTCCCAGAATCATCCGCAGGGGACGTTCTACCGCTACGTCAACGGAAAGATCGTCCCGGTCTCCCATTACCTTCCAGGAACCCACGGGCTGCTTCAATCGAGGAACCGCCCCTGGAGGCAAAACACGTCGAGCCTTGGGAATCGTCCCTCGGGAATCGACCGGGATTAACTTCCCGGTTTCTCGATGGATCCGCGTGCCACAGTGTTCGGTCCTCCGAACTCTTGGGATTCCGCCGTGGCCACTGGCACGGGTTCGGGGGACCGAACCTCGTGTCACGTTCGGCTCGCTCCACGAATCGGGAGGTGAGCCTCGGCTTGTTACCCAAGAACTCGCGCGAAGTCGCGACGCGCGGCGGGAACTCAATCCCGCCGCGCGTCGCGTCGTTTCGAAGCCCCGCGACCGAAAAACCACGATCGTGGCCCGGAATCCTCGCAACGGTGACCTACCCTGGAGTGTCTTGATCCATGGCACACCCGTTGCGTGGCGGAACGGGCCGGTCAACCCGGTGATTCGACGGAGGGCGCGATGAAATCCGTGTTCAGCTGGATCTGCGACCCGTTGCTTCACGTGATCGTGATCGTCTTCACGCTGGTCTGGCTGACCAGGACGTCAGGGCCGTCGAGCGTGAGCGGGCCTGGACTGGTCCACTGCCAGACCTGCCACGAGGCCCACGAGCCCGAGGAAGCCCGTTGTGTGATCGTGGGGGCTCTGAGTGGGATGATGGGTGCGAGCGAATGACGGTCGAGGAGTGATCGCGGTGAGGCGCGGGGGATGCGTCACAGGCCGAACAGCCTGTTGAATTCCCGCGCGACCGACTTGCCGAACCGCTCGAACGCGTCTCCGAGCCGTTGAACGGCCGAGGATTCGCTCAATTGGTGAAACTGGTTCCCGACCTTGCGAACCAGCGGGGTGTCTCCCAGTCGCTGGAGATCATTCCCGTCACCACGAAGCGCGGCGCTCACGTACGCCGCGCCGACTTTTCTCGCGTCGTGTGAGACGCTGAGCTTCGCGTATTCCATGCCGACGTCGCGAACCGGGCGGGAAGCGGCGATCCGCTGCCCGTCTCGCACCGTCGAGTAAGCGAACGAGACCTGGTCGTCGAGCGCGACCTCCTGAGGAGCGAGCGTGGACGGAGAGGCGTTGAAATCGCCCCCGCGCGGGGGAAGGTACCGAACCTGAACCACGGCCGGCCGCCACGCGCCCAGGGCGGGACGCATCGACGTCGGGGCGAGCAAGATCCGGCCCTCGAGCGCATCGACTCGGATTTCCCGAACGCTCCAGTTGACTCGACGACGCGGGCTCCTCCTCGATCGTCCCATACGCGCTCCCTCGACAAAACTCGTCGCGACGCCATCCCGGCAGCGGGGTCGGTCACCGACGTGCCTCTTCCTCTTTCGACGTTGGGGGAGACGCCGATTGAACGATTCTCCCCAATTCTCGGGATCGCGACGGGAGTAACGGGGGTTCAAGTTCCAGGAGCTTCCGACCGAAGCCCACCCTTCGCCTGCGGCCTGGCGGTTCGCGGGTCGTCTGGCCAGGAATGGCGCGGGTAGCGCGCCCGAAGGTCCTTGCGGACCTGGAAATAGGTGCTCGTCCAGAACGACGGGAGATCGTCGGTGACCTGAACCGGCCGATAATTTGGCCCCAGCAATCGCAGGACCACGGCCACGCGGCCCCGGGCGAGTCTCGGGGTCTCCGTCCAGCCGAACAGTTCCTGAAGCCGGACCGCGAGCACGGGAGGTCGACCCGGCTCGTAGCTCAGGCGAATCCGGCTCCCGGACGGAACGAGCAGCGACTCGGGGGCCTGCTCGTCCAATTCCCTGGCCTGAGCATGCGTCAGCCTCGCTCGAAGAAGCGGAACCCACGGCGCTTCCCTGACCTCGGCCAGCGTCCGACGCCCCGCGCAGGCGTCGGCCACCACCGACGCCAGGGTTTCGTCGTCGAATTCCGGCCATTCGCCCTCCGGCACCGCGCGACGGAGAAACTCCAGCCTCGCCAGCCACAGCGCGGCCGCCTCGTCCTCGCGCAACAATCCGGGTGCCAAGGGACGGAGCGCGGCGGCCAGCGCCTCCGACGCCTCCCTCGCATCCACCTTCGGGTCGCGATCCTCTCGCAACGGCAAATCTCGATACCAGACCGAGGAAACGCGAACGACCCGCTGGCGCTCCGCGTCGAAACTCACGGAACGCTCCGCGCGAATCTCGCCAGGAAAGAACTCGTCGAGCCATTCCACCTCAATCGCGCTGGCGATGCGGACCCGGGCTTCCCGCGCGCCCCGGCGACGATCCTCGCGGGGGTCCAGCGACAGGAAGAACTCCGCCTCCCGCACGACCGACTCCGGTTCCAGTCGAATCCCGCGCCCGCCGACCATCACGCCAGTCGCCTCGGACCCCCTCCGACGGGTGACACGATCGGGGTACGCGCGCAGAATCCATCGAAGCATCAAGGTGTCATCGGGCGTTTCGGATTCCACGACTCGCCCCCCGGGGAGCCGTCGAGCGGTCCTAAGCAGGTCGTCGCGAACCCGGGCGACGTGCCGCGCGGCCCGCGGGTCGATCCCCTGGCCGCGAAGCGTCGCGCGGAACCCGTGGGCCTCCGCCACTTCCAGCAGTTCGATCCGATCGAGCAGGTCCGAATTCCCTCGGGCTCGGGTCCGCGCTCCCTCGGTTCGCGAAGCGGGAGGCACGACGTCGCGCTCCGAAAGCAGGGCGACGAGGGTGGCCCCGGCCCTGGGGAAGCCCTCCGCGGAGGCCGCGACCAGCAGCCGGGCGATCCGGGGATGGGCCGGAACGCTGAGCAGAAGTCGTCCCAACGCGGTGATCGTTCGGGAGGAATCGAGCGCTCCGAGGCTCACCAGAAGCGACTCGGCCGCTCGCGAACGTTCCTCGGGGGGGGTCTCAAACCAATCGAACCGAAGTGGGTCGCTCGATCCCCAGGCATGCAAGGCGAGGAGTGTGCTGGCGAGGTCGACCCGAGCGATCTCGGGCGGGTCGGACTCCGCCATCCCTCGGGTTTCACGCTCCGACCAGAGTCGGACGCAGCGGCCAGGCGCGGTCCTGCCGGCGCGACCGGCGCGCTGGTCGGCCGACGCCTTGCTGATCCTCCCCAATTCCAGTCGGTCCAGCCCTCGCGCGGGGTCGACGCTGGCGAACCGGGCCAGACCCGAATCGATGACGGTCCGGACTCCGTCGATGGTCAACGAGGTCTCCGCCAGGTTCGTCGCGAGCACCACCTTGCGTCGCTCCGACGGCCTGAGCGCCCGGTCCTGGTCCTCGGCGGGAAGTGAGCCGTGGAGCGGAAGGACCGCGAAATCCTCCTGGCGGGCCAGCGGTTCGAGCTTCGCCGAGGCTCTCCGGATCTCCTCGACCCCTGGCAAGAAGACCAGGACGTGCCCAGCATCCTCGGGTTCGTTCAGGACCTCCGAGACGGCCTCCGCGACCGACTCGGCCGAGCTGGGCTTCGCGGTCGGTCGATACGTGACGGTGACGGGATGGGTCCTCGCGGGCGTTTGGATGATCGGGCAACCGCCGAGGAACCTCGCGACAGGCTCGGCATCCAGGGTGGCCGACATGACGATCAGGATCAGGTCGTCACGAACCGTCTCGCGGACCTCGCGAAGCAGCGCGATGGCCAGGTCGGTGTGCAGGCTCCGCTCGTGGAACTCGTCGAGCACCACCGCGCCGACGCCTTCGAGGAACGGGTCGGCCACGAGTTGACGGTTCAGGACCCCCTCGGTCTCGACCCGGAGGCGCGTCGAGGGCCCGATCCTCCGCTCCAGGCGGACCTGGTAGCCGACCTCCCGACCGACTTCCCAGCCGTTTTCCTCGCCGATTCGATACGCGGCGGCCCGCGCGGCCACGCGCCTGGGTTGCAATAGAATCAAGGCGGGGTGGCTCGCGTCGAGAAGTCCCGCCTTCAGGACCGCGGGGGGCACGCGGGTCGTCTTGCCGGAGCCTGGCGGGGCGACGAGCACCAGGGAGCGATGACCGCGAAGCGTCGCGAGGATTTCGGGCAGGACCGCGTCAATGGGCAAGGGTGTCATCGAAGCGTCATGGTCCTCGCGTGGTCGGCGGAACTAGACGACGCGCGCGGTGGCGGGCAAGGGAGGCATCGGGCAATCCAGCGAGTCGGCGACGGCCCGCAAGAGTTCCCCCTCGGCCGGCGTGACCACGCCGTCGAAGGCGATGCAAGCGGCCAGGGCGTTGAGCGCGCGTCGCTTGACCTCGGGGACCGTGAGCGCCAGGCGGTCGAGCGCCTTGTTGACCGTGACGAGGGTGCAACGCTCTTCCGGCAGGATCGCGACGACGCGCTCGCCAGGGAACCCGTCCTGGAGCTTTCGCATACCCACGAGGAACGCCTGGTCGCGATCGGCGGGTTCGTCGTGCCCCAGCCTCGCCAGCGTGGAGAGGAGCACCGCGCAGTCACCGAAGACCGCGTCGATCGAATGATACCGGGGCGACGAGGACGGCCGGCCGAGAAAGCTCCGATCCAGGTGGCGGAACATCATGCGTTGCAGCGCGTACTCGAAGAGGTTGACCTTGCGATCGGCCTTGACGAGCTCCTCAACGTTGGCGCGGAACGACTTGTATT
>JBFWRA010000348.1:0-5403 GCA_050249155.1 Isosphaeraceae bacterium
GTCTTGAAACGCGCGGGTGCGGATCTTGTCGAGGCGGTCGTCATCGGCAGGGCCCAGGGGCGGTCCTGACGCGATGGTCAGGAGTGTGAACGTGGCGAGTTCGGGTTTTCGTTCGGTTCAGCCAGAAAGTCTTCGAATCGGAACGCGCGGAAGTCCCCTGGCGCGCTGGCAGGCGGAATGGGTCGCCGGCCAACTCCGTTCGCTCCACCCTGGACTTCACGTCGCGCTCGTCGAGATCAAGACTCGGGGAGACCGCGATCGCAACACGCCGCTCGCTCAGATTGGCGGCCTGGGGCTTTTCACCAAGGAGATTCAGCGCGCCCTTCTCGACGGCACCGTCGACCTGGCCGTCCACAGCCTGAAAGACCTCCCGACCCAGGGGCCCGAGGGACTCATCCTGGCGGCGGTCCCTCCGCGCGAGGAGCTGGCGGACGCCCTGATCTCTCCACGCTTTCAGACCCTCGACGCTCTGCCGGACGGTGCGACCGTCGGCACAGGCTCTCTGAGACGCCAGGCCCAGCTCCTGCACCTGCGGCCCGGCCTCCGGATGGTCGGCCTGCGAGGGAACGTGGAAACGCGACTCAACCAGGCCCTCGACGGAACCCTCGACGCCGTCGTGCTCGCCGAGGCGGGGCTGATCCGCCTGGGTCGTGAAGACGCCGTCACCGAACGGCTCGCCCCCCCGCGGTTCCTGCCGGCGGTCGGCCAGGGCGCTCTGGGAATCGAGTGCCGGGCCGACGACCAGGCCACACGCGCCCTGCTCGACCCGATGAACCACTCCCCGACCCGTCGGGCCGTTCTGGCGGAACGCCGGGCCCTCGCGGAACTGGAGGGGGGCTGCATGATCCCCCTGGGGGCCTGGGGACGCGACCTCGACGCCGACACGCTCGCCCTGGACGTCGCGGTGTACTCCACCGACGGCCAGCGACGTGTTTTCGCCACGTCGTCCGGCCCAACCGACCAACCTGAGGCCCTCGGGCTCGAAGTCGCCTCGATCCTCCGATCGCTCGGCGCGGAAGCGATCCTTTCCGAACGGGAACGCGCCGATCGCTCCGATGACCTGGAGACCTAGGTCGCCTGGGGGATTCAGGAAACGGCTCGACCGGGAAAAAGCCCTAGTCGAAAACGGGCCGATCCGATAACACACCGTGGGGGACGGCCTGGTTCGAACGTCGGGGCTTGGACCTTGTCGCGAGGACCGGCCCGTCGCTCCGAATGGTTTCGGCGATAGGAACGACCGGAGCGGCCTCGCGTGAGTCACGAAGACCCGACGCTTACCGCGACGGACCCGGACGTGATCGCGCCTCCGGGTCCTCGACCGTCACGGACCGTGGTCCGGCGACGTCCGACTCCCACTGGCCTTCGGGCCTGGTGCTGGCCGGCGTCGTTGTGCGCGCTGGTGACGGTGACCTGCCTGGCCCTGGCCGCTTACGCCACGGTCTGGCTGGTGCCCGTGTATCTCCTCGTGATCGTCTGGATCGTCGGACTCCCCAGGAGCTTGCGCCGAAAGGTCCGGCTCTCGGGGGATCGCGTCAGCCGGTTTCAGGGGAGGTCCGGGGAAGGAACGGCGGCGCGTCCATCCTCGTGGCGGACCGATCGACCCGATCGCTTTTCCGACGAGGATTCCGGCGCGTTCGAAGACGCTTCCGAATCGGACGACGCTTCCGAATCGGACGACGATCTCGCGAGCGGCTCGGAATCCTTCGGGGTTTCTCCCTCGATGCTCGACCCGTCGGGCGGGGCTCGGCCCCGTCGCGGGCGCGGGCGGACGCGTAAGGGCAAGGCGGCCCCCCCCGCCGACGTCCTCAACGCGACCTGGGTTCAGGTCGGGCCTGGCAAGTTCGTGCGATCGGACACGCCAGGTCCGTCCCTGGAGGGGAACGACCCGGCCGAAACCCCATCCTCGGCGTCGGCCGATTCCCTCGGGGAATCGGATCGGCCCGAGGAGCGGACCCCACCGACGAGGGAGCACCCCGGAGCGCCCGACGAGGACTCTGACGTTCGTCTCGTGGACGACGCTCACGAGCCCCCAAGGACCGAGGAGCTTTCGGAACCCACGATCGGTCCCGAGCCGATCGCCGGCGAGGATCGGGACGCGGGCTGGCCCAATTCAGAAGTGTCGACGGAGGAACGTGAGGACGCGGAGGGGAGTGACACGACGTCTCCGGTCGAGGCCCGACAGGAGGACACCGCCCTTGAGACGGTCGAAGCCGTCGTCGACGCGGTTCAGGAGGAGGATAACGGTAGCGCACCGGAAGCCTCGCTCCTGGAAGCGCCTGACGACGACGTCGTCCTGATCGCCGATGCGGTGCCCGACCTGGAGGGACCCGAGAATGAGGACGTTTCCGTGTCGGCCCCCCCGGACTTCACGGCCCCCGCGCCGATGCCCGAGTGGTCCCCCAGTCCGCTGGAACTGACCGACGCCGACCTGATCGAGCCCGAACCGATCTGGCATGAGGCTCCCCGTCCGACCGAGGACGTGGACGTCGACCTGACGAGTTCGTCAGGGCCCTTTGAGACCCCCCCCCCGGACGACCTGGCCGTCGTCGTGGTCGTGGCCGAAGCCTCGGCCGATCGCTCGCGGTCCAACGGCCCTGGCCGTTGGATTCGAGGAGGATCGATCGCGGGACTCGGCCGCGCGACGCGTCCGGCGGCGACGAGGAGGGCGAGTGGAAGAGGCCAGGGCCCCTGGAGTCGGGTTCGCTCGACTCGACGGCCCCCGGCACCGGCGCGGTGGTGCCCCAGGCACGCCCGACGGTTCCACTCGGCCCACCGCGGCCATCCTCCCCGTTCTCCTCCCGTTCGCTCGCGCCACTCCTGACACGAACCCGGGGCGGCGTTCGGTCCAGTCGGACCGAACGCCGCCCCGGTTCGGTTTCAAGGTCGTCACCGGCGGGCGATCATAGTTCCGTGAAGGGATCGCCCTTGACCGGCGAGGGAGGCGAGGGGCGATCGGGTTCCCTCTTGTCGGAGATCACGATCAGAAAGGTCGCGATCGGGCCGAGGAACAGCGAGACGAACCACCAGATGAAGCCACTTCGGTTTTTCGACTGGGCCAGGCCCGCGTTGATCAGGGAGAGGGTTCCCCACCCCACGAAGAACGCGCTCTGCCCACCGTCTCCGACGCTCTGGGCGAAGAGGAGGGGATCCACGGGTCAGCGCTCCGCGACGGGAGTCGAATCCTCGGGACGCCGACGTTCCTCGATCGATCCGACGCCACTGGTCCAGGAGTTCATTCGACGCTCCGGACCAATTATTGCGCCGATCGATCGAGGGCGGTAGGCGAGCGGCTCAGGCTCGCCCGCCGCGCGGGAACCGGAATCGGGGCCCGCCGAAGGGGAATCGGACGGGCGGCCTGGTCGTCGCGACGAAGACCGTGGTCGTCTGGCCCTCGGTGTTGTCCTGGTCGGTCGCGCCGACGAGGACGAAGTACTGCCGGCCTCCGGAGGATGTGGTCGACCTCGCCTGCGCTTGCAGGGGGACGTCGAACGCGAAGCCGTACCGGTAATATCCGCCGATGGAGCCAAGCGGCGTCAGCGCGACGTCGCCGTGAGGCTCAACCCTTCGATACTCATCCGTCACGCGAAAGAATCCGTCATGCACGTCGGCGCGTGTCGACGCGATTTGACCGAAGACGGTCACCGTCACCGTGGCCCCGCTCGGCGGCAGGAGTGAGGGAACGGCCGTCAGCGCGATCTCCGGGCGCACGATCGTCAGGAGTTCGCGACGTTCCAGCCCGGCGACCTCCGGGATTCTCCGCCGATCTCGGGCGGGTCGCCGTCCCGATCCCCGCTGCCTCCATCGTTCCAAGTCGCGTCGCCACCAACCATCCCAGATCGCCATCCCAGCGCCCACCCTTGGTCTGGTCCGTTCGCGCCGAGGCGTAAAACGGAACGCCGCCAGAGTCCGGCTCCTGCCCCGCGACCGACCGAGGGCCATCCCTTGCCACGGTCCCATCGACTGTCGAGCGCGGCGCGCGGCCGCGCTTCGCGTCTCACGAGAGAAGATCGGAATGACCTCGGGTCGTCGCGTATCAATCCGCCATCGGGTTTTTGGAGCCCTCCTCCCCGAATGCGCCGACCCGCACAGTCCCGCGCCGAGTTGGCGTACAAACAGACACAAGGCGACGTCCGTTCGTCTCACGACGACCCGTCACGATCGCTAGAATGATGAAACGCGTTTCCATCGTCGGGTCCGTCAGGATCGCGACGCGCCGTTCACGCCGACGAAGTCGGATGGGACCTGATGATCATCCGTCGAATCACGTCGATGCTCGAGGCGTGCGAGGAGGGGCGTCCCTCGTTCCCGCCGAACGTCCTTTTCAACGAAGGCTGGCTTCTCCGGATCGTCATCGACTGGTTCGAAGGGCACGGGGGGGATCGCTACCCGCTCTCACCGCATCCCGGCTCGCGTTGGTTTTCCGAGGCGTGGCTCCCCTCGGCGTTCCTGCCGAGGTATCGCGGAGATCGACTCGCGGAGAGCCGAACACATGCCGACGCCGCGATCGGCCATTTCCAGATTGGCGACCCGGGCACCGCTCGGCTCTCGCTCGCATCCGACGCGACCCAGTTCGTCGTGGTCGAGGGGAAGCTGTTCAATCGACTGAGTTCGGGGGTCAAGAACGCACCCTATTTTGATCAGGCCGCCCGGAGCGTGGCCTGTATCGCCGAGGCCCTACGCCGGGCGGACCGCGAACCCCGCGGCTTGAACGACCTCGCGTTTCTGCTGATCGCCCCCCAGGCGCGTGTGGACGACGGAGTGTTCGCCTGGGAGACTTCCGTCGACACGATCCATCGCAAGATCCGTCGACGCGTCGAGGATTACGCCGGCGAGCGCGACCACTGGTTTCACGAGTGGTTCCGTCCCACGCTCGAGCGGGTCGACGTCCGTTGCCTGAGTTGGGAGGACGTGATCGACGTGATCGCGTTCCACGACGCCGAATCGGGCCAACTGATCGACCGGTTTTACGGCCAGTGCCTCCAGTTCAACCGTCCCCAGGCGCGGGGCCGGTTCCCCGGAGGTCGGACCGGGACGGGAATCGGAGCGCCCGAGTGGTCCAGGCCCGGAAGTCCCGATTGATCGACGATTGCCGATAGGTTCGCGACGCGGCACGACCGGGGCGTTCAGGGCTCCACGGCGCGCGTGTCGTGGGAGTTGGGACCCCCACCCACGAACCCCGCGCGGACGTACGGTTCGAGGCGCTCGCGGAGGGCGTTCCGGGCCCTGGCCAGGAGCGACTTGACGGCCGGCTCGGAACGGTTCATGACCTCGGCGATTTCCGCGTAGCTCATCTCCTCGAACTTGCTGAGGAGGACGGCGAGCTTCTGGTCCGCTCCGAGGACGTCGAGCGCGTCGCGGACCACCTCGGAGAGTTCCGCCTTGCGGACCTGCGCCGAGGGGGTT
>JBFWRA010000349.1:0-5394 GCA_050249155.1 Isosphaeraceae bacterium
TGATCCAGCGAGCGCGCCCAATCCGGCGCAACGAACATCAAGAGCATGGGTAGGGCGTGTTCGAGGACCAGGGGGATCTGGTCGGGATCGTAAGTCCTCCGAGCCACCTCCAGTCGTTCGCGCCAGGAATCGCTCAGATCGGGCGTGGTTGGGCGATCGGGCTGGCGACCGAGCTGGAGCGCTTCGAACTGATCGGCGCATTCTCCCAGGATGCGCCGGGCGGTCTCCGCGCCGCCAATCCGGATCTTGAGGCGGTCGGGATCCAGCGGCCAGAGGGGTTGATCGCGTCGCGACTGACGAAGCGACCGAAGCGCGGGTGGGGCGTCCAACCGGGAAACGATCAGTTTCGATGCCTCCTCCCAACGGAGTGGAGCGATGGCCAGGCGCTCCATCGCCAGGCGGTCCCAGGCGGGCTTCAGGACGGCCTCTCGAAGGACGTCGATAAAGGAGATTTGAACGCAGGCCAGGATCAGGACGTTCTCAGTCTCTTGAAACAACTCCATGACCATCCGGCCGAAGGCGAAGAGCGCCGCGACGTCGGATCGATCGACCTGAAGGGCCTCGATCTGATCAAAGCAGAAGACGACTGGGACCTTCCGTCCCGCGAGCCGACAGAGGGCCGCGACGGTAACTCGGGCCTGGTCCTCGGGCTCGGAGTCGCTGGGCTCCGGGGCCAGTCCCAGCCTGTCCAGGGCCTGGGAGGGCAGGGGATCGCCTCGTAGCCAGGCGGTCGCCTCGCGACGGTGTCGGCCGAGCAAGAGATGAACAAGGACGACCCAGAGGTCGTGCCCCAATCTGGCCTGAAGGTTGACCTGATCGATCAGGTCGTTGAGCGTGGATTCGAATTCTCCGGGCGCGGAGTGGGAATCGCGAAGCCATTCGAACCAGAGGCGGAGGTCGGCGTCCGCGCCTCGGACTTCCGCCAGTCTCCGCAGCAAGATCCCTTCAAGCTGAGATGAGCCGTCGGAGGATTGCCTCAGCAGGTCGTCCACCAGGCTCTTGCGAAGGTAGCGCCAGAGGTGGTGTGGGCTGGTTTGAAGCCTGGCCGAGACGAAGACGACCTCGGGTCGGATGGGGTCGACCTCGTGGGGCGGTTCTCCCAGCCACTGGGCGCGTAGGCGTCGGAGCAGGTGGGTCTTGCCGCTGCCCGCCTCGCCGTAGAGCACGATGGATCGTGTGCCGCCGTCACGGATGACGTCGTTGAGTCGACGCTGGCAGAGCCGATACGCCTCGCCGTGGATCTCGGGAACGTCGTCGGCGTTGGATTGCCAGGGGTCCGCGACGATCGTCTTGTGAAACGGATTGGGGAGTCCGTCCAGAGCGTCCAAGGGTCACGACCTCCTGGAAACGGCGACGTAGAAGCCTCCACGACCGTCGGAGACCAACTCCTCGCGTTCGAAGTCCGTCAAACCGCCCGGGAAATCGTGACGGTGCAGCGCCAGCACGCCCTCGTCCGCCATGCCTCGCAAGGCGTCGTCGAACACCTGCTTTCCGGGGATTTGAAACGCCAGCGCCCGACGGAGGTTGCGGATCGAGACCGGCGCTCCTCCCGCGGCGGCCGGTTCCTCCTCGACCATCCCCGTCAGGATGATCGTGGAGAGTTCCGGTGGGTAGGAAGGACGATCGTCCGTCGGCACGTTCGAGGGCTGGGATTCCTTGGCTTCGGCGGAGCGCCCGGAGAGGATCGTGAAGGCCGAACGCTCCACGTCGGCGGTCGACACTCCAGCCCTCGCGAGCCCCTTGGCGATCTTGGCCAGTTCTTCCAGGAACTTCGTCCTGGCCTTCTGAAACGCCGCCGACGCGGAAAGGAATTCGTCGGCGTCGGCGGGGCGAGTCGCGTAACGAACCGAACTTCCCTTGGCTCCGGTTTTCGGCCACTCATAGAGCTCGCCCCGCCCGATCAACCATTCTCGCGACGCATCGAGATCCTTGGCTGATTGAAGGGAGGCGACGGCTTTGATCGAGGGACGCTTCTTCAACTCCGCCCAGGTCCGGGGTTCGGCTGAGACGTCTCGCAGAATCGCCTCGCGGCTCAGGGTCGCCAGGTCTTTCAGGCCAAAACTAACGGTCTTGCCCTTCAGTGGAGGATACGCGACGATCCGCCCGGACGCGGCGATCTCATCCAGAAGTTCCGGCGTGATTTGCTTCTTCTGGGGATTGGGTATGTTCTTCTTGAGGTCCGTGGCCTTTAGAGGCAATTCCGACTTCGCCAACGCGGTGCGAACGAGTTCGATCAAGGAGGAGTCGGCTGTGGCGGTGGTCATGTGTGATTCCTTCAGGAACGGGCCGACGTCACGGCGCGGGCCCTCGGGTCATGATCGTCCATGATAACATGTCCGAGGGGTGGGGGCATCGGGTGACGCTCGGGCGTCAGGACGAGCGGCGCGGCGATCGTCGCTCGGCCAGGGCGCGCACGTGGTCCGGACCCGCGCCGCAACATCCGCCGATGAACGCCGCGCCCGCCGATTCGAGGAGGGTCCAGTATTCGCCGAACTCCTCGGCGCTGATCGCGTACACGGGTTGGCCGATTTCGATCCGGGGCGTTCCCGCGTTCGGTTTGACCCAGACCGGTAGTCGTGAGCCTTCTCGAAGTCGCGAGCAAAGGTTCGAGACGAGTTCGGGCCCTTCGACGCAATTCAGGCCCACGGCGTCGGCGCCGGCGTCGGCGATCAGACGCCCGACTTCCTCGGGTGTCGCGCCTCGTAGCCTCTGATCGGTGTCGAACGTGAGTGAGATGACCACCGGAAGGCCGGTGGGTCGCGCGACCTCCAGCGCCAGCAGCGCCTCCGCGACGTCGAGGAAAGTTTCCAGGACCAGGGCGTCGACCCCCGCCCCGGCCAGCGCGTGAACTTGCCCGCGAAACGCCCGAGCCACCGCCTCGGGTCCGTATCGATCCAGCCCGCCGGTCGGTCCGATCGAGCCGAAAATTCCAAGGCCGGGGGCTCCCGAACGCGCCAGCGCGACTCCCTGGCGGTTGACCTCGTCCAGGAGCGCCTCGGCACCGAACCTGGCCAGGCTCAACGCGTTGGCCTGAAACGTGTTGGTCAACACGACGCGACTGCCCGCCTCGGCGTAACGTCGCGCCAGGGACTCGACCTCGGCCGGTCGTTCGAGGTTCCAGAGGTCCGACGACGATCCCAGGGGCAGGCCCCGCTTCTGAAGCTCGGTTCCCCATGCGCCGTCGGACAGGACGGGCTCGTCGACCCGCCATCGCGAGAGTCGGTTCATTCGCGACGTCTTCCCACGGGGACAGAATCGCGCGTACCCCGTGGTCGTTGATTCGCCACGACAAGGCCGCGGGACGAACTCGGCGCGGGCCTCGACCCCTGCTGATTCGTCGGTTACAATTTTATCAAACCCGACCGCCCCCGAACTTGTCACCCCGCCGGCCATTAGCGAAGACGCGATGACGATCGAGAGCCAACAGGTCCCAGAGCGGTTCGAGGTGCCCTTCGGCCCGAGCTTCACTCACAGGCTCGCCTTCACCCGCGACGTCCTGAGTGACGATCAATCGGTGCTGGCCGAGGTTCTCGAACCGTCCAACGACGGTCCCGCCAAGGTTCAGTTCTGGCTCGACAGCCATGTCGCGGAGGCTCGCCCCGACCTCTCCCAACGGCTTCGAGCGTTCGCGAGATCTCGGCCTGGGCGTCTGAGTCTCTCCGGCAACGTGCAGGTCGTGCCCGGTGGAGAAGAGGTCAAGAACGATATCCACATCATTGAGCGGATGCTCAAGGTCTTCCACGCGGCGGGTCTGGACCGACGAAGCTACGTCGTCGTGATCGGCGGGGGCGCGGTGCTTGACGCCGTGGGATTCGCCGCGGCGATCGCCCATCGAGGTCTCCGGCTGGTTCGGCTTCCCACCACGACGCTCGGCCAGGCCGATTCGGGGGTCGGGGTCAAGAACGCCGTGAACCTCTTCGGGAAGAAGAACTGGATCGGGACGTTCGCCGTGCCCTGGGCGGTGATCAACGACACCGCGATGCTCCGAACGCTTCCCGATCGCGATTTCGTCGCCGGGTTTTCCGAGGCCGTCAAGGTTTCCCTGCTTAAAGATCCGGCCTTGTTCGCCAGGATCGGTGAATCGGCCGCCCGAATCCGTCGCCGAGACCTCTCCGCCGCGCTGCCGGTCATCAAGGAATCGGCGCTCTGGCACACCCGGCACATCACGCGAGGGGGAGATCCGTTCGAGTCGCGCGAGGCCAGGCCGCTGGATTTCGGCCACTGGTCCGCGCATCGACTGGAGGCGATCACCAACTTCGAGGTGCGACACGGCGAGGCCGTGGCCATCGGCCTGGCGATCGACACGTGGTACTCGTCGCTCGCCCTGGGACTCCCTCGGACCGACGTCGACCGCGTGGTCCGTAGCCTCCTCGACCTGGGATTCTCCCTGGGTCATCCCGTCCTGGCGGACCCGGCCCCGCTGTTCGAGGGGCTCGAGGAGTTTCGCCAGCACCTCGGCGGTCGCCTGACGTTGACGATGCTCCGAGGCGTCGGCGACCCGATCGACGTTCACGAAGTGGACGCGGTGGCGATGCGAGAGGCCATCGCCAGGGTCCGCGCGTTGGGAGTGAATTCCGGGGATTCGCCCACCAGGCAGGGCAAGACCTCGGTACCCGCGCGTCCCACCTCGAAGGCGTGATCCCTTAACCAAGGTCACTCCACCTCGGGACGGTCGACCCATTCCCTCCGCGACGACCTGGCGCATGCCGACGATTCCGTTGGCAGAAAGGGAAAGAGCCGCTCCCAGGTCTCGGCATCGAGCGGCGCGCCGTATTCAGAGCATTCGAATGCCTCGATAAAAGTGATCCCAGCGGCGGCCTCAGTGCCGTAAATCCTTGAGACCAGCCCCCGATATTGATCCGACAGGGGGCGAACCCGCTCGCGATACCGCTCTCCCAGCCACGCCCCGCGCTCCTCGGCGGAGGAGGGCACGTCTCCCGAGTTTCCCGCGTTGTACGGAAGCCACTCGTAAAACTGCGAGACGTGGCGGTCGAGCATGGCCACGACCCGGTCAATCACCGAGTCGATCGCGACGACGACGTCCGGCTCGAACGGTCGGGGCTTCTGGAAGGCGTCCGAGAACGAGAGGATGACCGGCGGTGAGGGCAGGTGGGGGACGTCGGCGCAGATCGCTGGCACGGTCAGCAGGTACGAGGCGTCCTGGACCAGTTGGCCGGTGAACCTGTGGTCGGGGTGATAGTCGTTGGTCCTGTGCGTCACGACCAGATCGGGACGGAACGTCCGAATCAGTCGAATGACGAGATGGCGATATTCCAATCGGTCGTCGAGCGCGCCGTCGGGGACGTCGAGGACCTCGTACGTCGCCCCGATCAGCGCGGCGGCGGCGCTGGCCTCGGCGCGCCTTCGAGTGGCGAGCGCCGGCCCCGACGTTTC
>JBFWRA010000350.1:0-5392 GCA_050249155.1 Isosphaeraceae bacterium
CTCGAACTGCGGTCCATAGGCGTTGTGAGGCTCGATCCGCTTTCCGACTTCGCGAGGGATGAGCCCGATCGACAGGCCGACGAGGAACCCCACGAGGGTGACGCCGAGTTTCCCGCCCGATCGACTCCCCAAAAACGGGCTCAAGAGCGTTATGGGGAGCAGGCCAGCGAGCGTCACGGCGAACATCGAGTCGATCGAGAGCCCAAGACCGCACCACAGCCCCAGGACGATCGCGCGGGACCACCCGCCCCGGCGCATCAGGCCAATCGACAGGGCGAAGGCCCCCGCGTGCCAGGCCGCGATCAGGAGGTGCCCACCGGTGATGCGACCGGAGAGCCAGACCGCGCCGTTGGAGGCGAAGACCAAAGGCGCCAGCGACCAGGCCGCCGCGGCGGGACCGAACGCGCGCCAGGTCAGGAGAAAGCAACCGATGAGCAGCCCGAGCGCGGCGACGGTTCCCCCACTGACGAGCGTGACCGGGGTCGGTCCCCAGATCATCGCCTGCGGCCAGGACAGCGCCACCGCCGCGGTGCCAATGTGCGGCGTGCCCGGGTAGTGCCAGCGCCACCGTCCCTCGGTCGCCTCAAGAAGCGTGAACCCGTCGACCGCGAGGTCGCTGTCGAGGTGGTGACGGGCGTTCAGGACCAGCGGAACCCGAATCAGGACGACCCAGACGGCCCCGAGCGCCAGCAATCCCCAGGGCCACCGGGGCGTTCGATTGGTCCCGTCCTCGGTCATCGTCGGGCCCTCGAAACCCCGCGGCGAAATCCTCGACGCGTCAAACCGCGCCCGCCATCACGTTGAGCTGGACGACCGAGCGGTCTCGCTCCTTGGCGAGGTACTCCCGCCCCTTCTTGACGTGGATATGGTCCCAGGGCAGGACCTCGTCGACCGGCCGGTCTCGATGGCTGTAGAACTCGACGTCGATCCCGAGGTCCTCGAACACCTTCCACCAGAGCTTCGGGTCGAAGTGCTCCGACCAGGCGTCGAGCCGCGCGCCTCGACGCCAGGCTTCGACCAGAGCCTCGGAGACCCGGCGGTCTCCCCGGGTCATGATCCCTTCCAGGAGGCTTCGCTCGACGTCGTGGCACTTGACCGTCACGGAACGGATTTTCACCCGCGACCGAAGATACTTGTGGGCCCAGTGAAGATAGGCCCGGCCCCGCATCCCGTTCCATTGGTAGGGCGTATGAGGCTTGGGAACGAAGTTCGAGACGCTCGCGGTCACGTCGGCGAACCGGCCGGTGACCTCCTTGCCGATCCTCGCGATGGTCTCAGCCATCTCGACGATGCCGTCGAGGTCGGCGGTGCGCTCGCCGGGAAGTCCGCACATGAAGTAGAGCTTGACCTTCCTCCATCCTCTGCGGAACGCTTCCGCCGCGCCGTCGTAAAGGTCCTGGTTGTCGATCGGCTTGCGGATCTGTTCCCGCATGTCGTCCCGGGCGACCTCCGGGGCCAGGGTGAGCCCCCCTCGACGGCCCTCGGCCAGCAGCGCCGGGATTTTCTTGAGCGTCTCAGTGATCCGGAGGCTGGGCAGCGAGATCTTCACCCCGAGCGGGGTGAACACCTCGCTCATCCGGGTGACGAGTTCCTCGAAGTGGGGATAGTCGCTGGTCGAGAGCGAGAGCAGGCTGATCTCGTCGTAACCCGTGCTCCTGTAGCTGGCCATGGCCGCGGCGACGATCGTCTCGACGGTCCGGTACCGCAGGGGGCGTTTGATGACGGTGCTCTGGCAGAATCGGCACTGCCAGGGGCACCCCCGCATGATCTCGATCGCGATCCGGTCGTGGGCCGTCTCGATGAACGGAACGATCGGTTTGACCGGCAGCGGAATGTCGTCCAGCCCGTCGATGACGCAGGGCTTGATCATCGCCGGCACGTCGGAACGGGTCCGGACGATCTCGGCGATCGCGCCCGACTCGTCGTAATGGTGCTCGTAAAACCGGGGGACGTAGGCCCAGTCGACGGCCCCGGCGATCCTGGCCAGCTTGTCCTCTCGCGAGAGCGACCGATCTCCCCTCATCGCGGTCCAGAGTTCCAGCACGACGGGCAGGCTCGGTTCCCCGTCGCCGATCACGAACAGGTCGATGAACGGGGAGAGCAGCTCGGGATTCTGGGCCCCGGGACCACCCGCGATCACGAGCGTGTCGTCCGGCCCCCGGTCCTCGGCGCGTAACTTCAGACCGCCAAGGTCCAGCATCGTCAGCACGTTCGTGTAACAGATCTCGTACTGGAGCGAGAATCCGACGACGTCGAACCGGTGCAGCGGAGTGAAGGTCTCCAGTCCATAAAGGGGAAGCCCGTGGTCCCGGAGGGCCTTCTCGAAGTCGGGCAAGGGGGTGAAGGCGCGCTCGCAGGCCCAGCCCGCGTCGTTCATCAGGCTGTAGAGCACCTGAAGCCCGTGGTGACTCATCCCCAGGGCGTAGGTGTCGGGGAATGCGAGGCAGACGGACCCTCGGGCCTGGCGGTGATCCTTCGCGACGCTGTTCAGTTCTCCGCCCAGGTACTGGGCGGGCGTCTGAACGTTCGGAAGAATGCGAGAGACCACGTGATCCTTGAAATCCTGGTTCACCATCTCGACCTCGCGATGACGGGACGCGACTGCGACCCTGGGCGATTCGTCGCCGACTCGACTCGTGAAGCGTCGCGCGAGCCCAGATTTCCAGGCGATCGGGCCGCTGAAGTGGGGACCTCGGCGCGGCTCTCGGCGTCGACATGCCAGGGCTCCATTGTATAGCCTCCCAGGCCCTCGATGAACAGGCTCCCCTCGACAGCCCTGGAAAGGACTCGATAATGTCTTATAGGAGAGTCGTTGGGCGTCGCGTCCTCGAGACCGACGACCCCGCTCACGCTGACATTCGTCTGGGGCTCCTCAATGCGACGACGTTCCCAGGCTCTCGTTCTCATGGCGACCGCCCTCTTGATCGCCGGAGGGTGTGGACGGGAGGAACCCTCGGTCTCCAGGGAAGTGACCCCGAACCCTTCGCGATCCTCGACGCCCTCGACCCTCGACCCCAACGCCCCCACCCGCGCTCCCCGCGCGATCGCCACCCACTGATCCAATCCTTGACGATGAAACCCGCCCCCGAAGTCTCCCCGGCCCGTGACTTCCGACCCGAGATCGCCCTGACGATGGGGGACGTGGCCGGGATCGGCCCTGAACTGATCGCCAAGGCGTGGTCGGACCCCGCGCTGCACGCCCTGGCCACTCCCCTGGTCATTGGGAGCCCCTCGGTCCTTCGACGCGCCCTGGCCCTCGTGGGATTCGACGCCGAGGTCGTGGCCGTCGATCGGCCGGGTCTCGTCGCGCCGGAACCCTGGCGCGTCCCTTGCCTGGACGGGTCCACGGTGGACGTGGAGGGCGTGCCGCCGGGCCGGGTCGACCCCCGGGCGGGCCGCGCCGCGCACGACTATCTGGTGACCGCGGCGGACCTCGCCCTCGCGAATCAGATCGACGCCGTCACGACCCTGCCTCTGAACAAGGAGGCGCTTCATGCCGGAGGCGTCAACCACCCAGGTCATACCGAGGTCCTGGCGGAGCGGTGCGCGTCCCCCGACCACGCGATGCTGCTTTACCTCGGCCCCGATCGCGCCCTGGGACGGGCCGGGTTCGGCGTGCTTCACGCGACCTTGCACGTCTCGCTTCGACGGGTCTTCGACCTTCTGTCGGAGGAATCGATCCTCGCCAAGATCCGACTGGCGGACCGCGCCTATCGGCCTCTCACCCAGGGCGGGGCGCCCCGGGTCGCGGTGGCCGCCCTGAATCCCCACGCCGGCGAGGGAGGTCTCTTCGGCACCGAGGAAGCCACGATGATCGCCCCGGCGGTTGATCGAGCCAGGGCGTTGGGCGTCGACGTGACCGGCCCGGTCGCGGCCGACACCCTGTTCAGCCGGGCGCTCTCGGGGGAGTTCGACGTCGTCGTGGCGATGTATCACGACCAGGGGCACGTCGCCCTCAAGACGATCGGATTCGACCAGGCCGTCAACGTCACGCTTGGCCTGCCGATCGTCCGGACCAGCGTGGCGCATGGGACCGCGTACGACCTCGCCTGGACCGGCGAGGCGGGGACTCGCAGCCTCATCGAGGCGGTCGGGGTCGCGGCGCGGCTGGCGGCCTGGAGACGTCGCGACGACCCCGTCGCGATCACCGCCGGATCACTTCCCCAGTGATCCACTCGGTGACGATCGGCTCGGGCCAGAGCGATCGAAGGCCAGGATCACCCCAACCCAGTTCGGGATCGGGGCTCAAAATCGCACGGAGCCGTCTCGGTCCCGGGCGTTCGATCGCGTCATGGGGGAGGGTGAGGCCGCTGGCCAGGGGAAAACGTCGCGAAAGCGCCTCGGTCGCGCCGACGCGACCTTGCCCTCCCAGTACCACCTGACCCGCCGGGAGCCGCCCCTCGACTCCCTCGAACTCAAGCTCGATCGTATGGGCCAGGTCATGGGGCAAGGGCGTTTCAATCACCAGTTCCGGTGGGTCGCGAAGGGCCAGGGACTCGTTCAGGGCGAGAAACGTCGGAGGGTCCTGGGGCGTCGCGAGGAGGGCGATCCGTTGGGAGAACTCTCCCGCCCGTTTGACGTCCGGCGCGGCCATCAGAGCTTCGGGGGTCAGGGCCGGGTCGAACTCGAAGCTGAACGGCATGTGGGGCAACTCCAGCTCCCAGGACTCGGTCAGTCCCGAGGTTCGGACCCTCGCCTGAAGAACGAGTCGGTGCGGGCCGTTGGACTCGAAGTCGGCCGGGATCAGCGAGAACTCGGCGAACCCAGCGCCTGGCGTCCAGTGACTGGGAACCTCAAGGCTGGCACGCCTCGCCCCGACGATTCGGTGAGACCACTCCAGTTGGTTCGGGGCGACCCCGGCCGACTCGACGCTGAGGAAAGGGAGGCCGTAGGAGACCGACAAGGGGATTTCGGCCTTCAAGGTCCTGGGGTAGCGCTTCCTGGCCCGCCAATCGACGCGAAACCCTCGGCGGACCAGCGCCTTCTCCTCCTCGGCGATCAGTTCGTCCCGGGCCCAGAGCACCGAGATCGCCTGTCCCGCGGCGGTGCGGAGCGGCTCGGTCGGGGCCTCTCCCAAAAGGCGGAACAGTTCGTGGAGCCCGGCGCGGCCGTGATCGACGGCCCCGGCGATCGCCTCAAGGGGCACGTCCTTTCCTTCGAGCGTCGCGACGGCCCTTCGGGCGCGCCAGGCCTGGAAGAGCCTGCGGCCACCTCCCACGACGATCACCGAGGCCAGAACCAGCAGCACGGCGCTTCGGGGCTCGCTGAGCCAGCGCTCCCATCCTGGCGGTTTTCGCTCCGCGAGAATCGAGCGCTGGGCGGGTCGACGTCGGCCGGAATTCTCAATGGGGGGCTCGTCTCCCTCAGCCCGGTTCGTCATGCGGCGTTTCCT
>JBFWRA010000351.1:0-5392 GCA_050249155.1 Isosphaeraceae bacterium
ATCCCACTCGTGCCTTGATGAACCGATCAACGACGCGTCGGCTGGGCATTGGCGAGCCCCCGCGGCTGTAACCCGCGCGCCCCTGGCATTGCAGGTTCAACTCCTGCCCGACGCATCTCCAGGCGTGACTGGCGTCCAGTCGGCCCTCATAAGGCCGGCGTGCCCGGTTCGATTCCGGGGCCTGGGACTCTCAGGGTGACCGACCCTGGGCTATGACTTCCCACCGAGTAGGCAAACTGGCAAAGCCGGCAGGTCGAGAGCCTGTCGCATGTGGGTTCGACTCCCACCTCGGTGATTGAATCGATCGACGTTCGTCCCGTCGTTTAGCGGCCAAGACGCCCGCCTCACATGCGGGAGACCGCGGGTTCGAGTCCCGCCGGGACGACTCGCGACGCGACGATCGCGTGAAACGGTCCGCAAGTGTTTGCGGCGGCACACCTCCTTGGTGGGGAGGTGGACCGGGTTCGAATCCCGGGCGGACCTTGGCCGGCGGAGATCTCCGCCGGCCCGCGGTGAGTGATCGGGCCGCTGGTCAAAGGGAACGACGCCGCCCCCGCAAGGCGGAGAACGGGGTTCGACTCCCCGGCGGTCCACTTCGGTGGAGAGTCTGAAAGTAGAGAAACGGGCCCATGGTCAAGCGGAACGATACCGCCCTGGCGTGGCGGAGGTCCGGGTTCGACTCCCGGTGGGTCCATCGTGGCGGCGTGTGGGTCGTCGTCCTTTTTGGAAGGTAGCCGGATACGGTTGGCCGGGCCCCGTTGCTAGCGGGTGCGTCCGAAAGGGCGTGAGGGTTCGAATCCCTCGCCTTCCGCTGAGCTGAGTGGATGGATCGAAACGACCTGGTGGTGAAACGGAGGATCACACCTCGGTCCTAACGAGGAGGTCCGGGTTCGATTCCCGGCCGGGTCATCGTTTTCTTGAAGGCCCTGGTGGTGAAACGGAGATCACTCCCCGCTTCTAACGGGGCGTTCCGGGTTCGAGTCCTGGCCGGGGTATGAATCGTCGGGCGATTGGCTCAACTGGCGGAGCGCCGGTGTGACATGCCGGAGGTCGTGGGTTCGAATCCCACATCGCCCATTGGAGTCTGGGGAAACGGAAGGGCCACCCGATTGGTGACGGGACCCGCGTGGAGAGCGGGCGAGCCAAAAGCCTTGAGGGTTCGATTCCCTCCCCTTCCGCTGGGTTCGTTTGAGACGGTGCCCGAGGTGTTATTGGCGGCACGCGAGACTGTGGATCTCGAGGAGACGGGTTCGAAACCCGCCGGGCACCCTGTTCGTGGTTTTTAGGAAACGTTAGGGGCGTGCTCCTGGGAGAGCGGCGAGCCTCCAAAACTCGTGGACAGGGTTCGAATCCTTGCGCCCCTGCTGAATCGACGTCCGAGGCCGAGTTGTCAAGGAACGATTCTCTTTACGCCCCCGGAGTGTGACGGATTCGCACGCGACCCTCCGAAGGTCGTGGACCAGGTTCGACTCCTGGCGAGGGCATCGACACGAATCAAATCAAACCGACTCCCCGCGAGTGTGTCGGACGCACGGCGGTCTTCGAAGCCGTAAGACCGGGTTCAACTCCCGGGCGGGGGACTTTCCGACGCGCCTGTCCTGATTTACTATCGTCTCCGGGGTGTGAGGGAGTGCACGCGACTCTGCGAAGGTCGAGGGCCAGGTTCGACTCCTGGCGGAGACGCTCAACGTTCGATTTGAAGGAAACGTCGCTGGAGCCAGACGGCCAGGCCACCGGCTGCAACCCGGTCAAAGTGGGTTCGACTCCCACCGGCGACTCTGTCCCCCAACTGCCGGTCTTGACTACACCTTTCTTGTTAAGAAAGTGCCCCTCGGGGCACGTGTCTGGGCCAAACCTCGTTGGGGGGCAATTCCGATCCTTCGAGCGAATCACCGCGGCGCGGGGAGGGGGAGTTCACCTCGATGCCCTCGAAGCCGCCACCGAGTCAGGGCCGACTGCCGGCGTGGAGTCCATCATTACCATGAGGTGGTTGTGGGTTCGAGTCCCACCGGCGTTATGGGAGGGTCGTTCGCGTTCCTCCCCATCCCGACGCCGTAGCTCAACGGGTAGAGCACCGTTACTCTGCCCAACCCCTCGTCGGCCCTGTTTTCCATGCTTCACCGAATCACGCCCCGACTGTCGGCGTGGAGTCCATGGTCACCAGTGAGTTCGAATCTCACACGGGCCGGCCGGCCCCCCCCGGCGGCTCGGAGCTCTGCCCAACGCTTCGTCGGGGAGTGTCCCATGCGTTGACGTCTTCCACTTCGTCGGGTCTCGACCACCCGACTGCGAAGGAGGCCCCCTCATGGCCAACAAGAAGTTATTCCGAAGCGCCAAGAGCCATCTGCCGACGGCCGACGCCGTCAACCAGGCTGGTGGGCTGGCCTACGCCCTGTCGCCGAAGCACGCCCTGGCCCAGCTCGCGGCGACCGGCTGCTTCAACGGAACGTTCTACGCCGACGCGACCGACCAGCTCGACCGGCTCGAGGCGCTGGCCGGTCAGGTCGACGACGCGCTTTTCCTCGCGAAGCTGGCGGTTTACAGCCGGCGTCGGGCGTTCATGAAGGACATGCCGGCCGCGCTGTTGCTGTTGCTGGCGAAGCGCGACACGGTCCTGTTCCAGCGGGCGTTCGATCGCGTCGTGGACAACGGCCGGATCTTGCGGACGACGTTCCAGATGGTCCGTTCGGGCCGGTTCGGCCGGAAGGGCCTGTCGGCGTCGTTGCAGCGGGCGTTTCAGCGCTGGCTGAACCAGGCATCGCCCGGGGCGTTGCTGTCGGCCTCGATTGGACGCGACCCTTCGCTTCGCGACGTTCTGCGGATGGCTCGACCGACGCCGGCCGATAACAGCCGACGCGCCCTCTTCGGCTGGTTGACCGACAAGCCCCAGGATCGCTGGGCTCCGGCGACGGCCGACGATCTGCCGGCCGACGTCAAGGCGCTGGCGGCCTACCGCGCGGCCCCGACCGAATCGGAGCAGGTGGCCATTCTGAAGGAGTCGGGTGGCTCGCTTCGCTGGGACCTTCTGGCCGACGCCGCGAAGGGTCCGGCGGTCTGGAAGGCGATCGCCCGCCTGATGGGCCCGCAGGCGCTCCGGATGAACCTGAACACCCTCCAGCGACATGGCGTCCTCGCGGACCCTGTCGAGTTGAAGCTGGTGGTCGATCGGATCGGCGACGCCGAGGAAGTCCGCCGGTCGCGGCAGTTCCCCTACCAGTACCTGGCGGCCTACCTCAACGCCGGCGAGGAGATTCCCCAGTCGGTCAAGGGGGCCCTCGCGAAGGCGGCCGAGGCGGCCTGCGGGTCGGTGCCGGCGATGCCTGGTCCGGTCCTGATCGGCCTGGACGTCTCCGGTTCGATGAGCTCGCCGATCACGGGCCACCGCGCCCGAGGATCGACCTCGAAGGTTCGTTGCGTCGACGCGGCCGCGGTCTTCGCCGCGGCGGTCCTGCGACGCAATCCCAATAGCCTCCTGATCCCGTTCGACGACCGGGCTCACGTCGCGAAGGTCGACCCGTCCGACTCGATCCTGAGCCTCGCCCAGCGGCTCGCCGCATACGGTGGAGGCGGGACCGACTGTTCGATCCCGCTGAAGGAGGCCGTCACGCGTCACGCCAAGCGCAAGCTTGTCGGTTGCGTGCTGGTCAGCGACAACATGAGCTGGATTGGCCAGGGCCGGCACGGCTCGACCCAGTTGATGACGGCCTGGCGAGAGTTCGTCAAGAACCAGGTTCGCCTCAAGGGCGCGGACGTCGAGGGCCCGAAGCTGGTTTGCCTGGACCTCCAGCCTTCCGGCACCGCGCAGGCACCGGAGTCGTCGGACGTCCTGAACGTCGGCGGGTTCAGCGACGCCGTGTTCACGGTGATCGCCTCGTTCCTGGGTGACGGACCCGCGCGGTTCGTCGCCGAGGTTGAGGCCGTGGAAGTTTGAGCGAGACCATCCGGAACTTCCCGCCCACGTCCCAGGGCGAATTGTCCTGGGCCGTGGGCCGCTTTCGGTTCGAAAGATCGAATGGGCGCTGGGATTTTTTGATGGCGAAGCCTCCTCCGTCGGATAAGCTACCACGGTCGGCGAAGCCACCTTCCTCTCGCTCCAGTCCAACCACACCCCCGGAGCGCGCGAAGTCCCCCTGTGAGATCGGGTCTTCCCAGGGATTCCGCCGTCCAGGCCATCGCCGACGGGAGCGCCTCGCATGAGTCCGCGACGAGGGTTCACCCTGATCGAGCTTCTGGTCGTCATCGCGATCATCGCGGTGCTGATCGCACTCCTGCTGCCCGCGGTGCAATCGGCCCGAGAGGCCGCCCGCCGCGCCCAGTGCGTCAACAACATGAAGCAGGTCGGTCTGGCGATGCACAACTATCACCAGACCAACGACGCCTTTCCTCCCGGGCAACTCGCCCGGTCGAACCTCTCCGGGGCGAGGAACCTCTGGACCGAGTTCCTCTTCCCATTCCTGGAACAGACGACGCTCGTCAATTCCTACAATTACGATATCGGGTTTGGCGGGCCGACCTACGCGGTCACCAATCACACCACCTTCAACACCGTGATCACCACGTATCTGTGCCCCACCGACGAGGGGGGCTATTGCACCCGGTATTCGACGGTCAACCGAGGCTGGTCGCGATCGAACTTCGTGGCGTGCTTCAGCCCCGACGGAGCGATCGTCGAACCGGGGGCTCCCTGGACCTACGATGGTTGCCCAAATAACCCGACCCTTCAGCCCGCCAGGCGTAGGGCGATGACCAACTACAGCGTCACCCGGGGCGTTCGCGACGTGACCGACGGCACCTCGAACACCGTCGTCCTCTCCGAGACGATCACCGACCCCGACGGCTCGGTCGGCTACCGGGGCGTCTGGTCCAACGACCTCGGCATGAACTACACCCACCTGCGCTCCCCCAACACGAAGATCCCGGACTCGATGTGGCGGGCGGTGGCTTACGTGTTCAACGGCTGTGACAAGAAAAAGTCCCCCTGCGACGACACCGCCGCCTGCTGGAGCACCCACATCTTCTCCGCCAGGAGCAAGCACCCCGGCGGAGTCAACGCGCTGCTGGCCGACGGTTCGGTCCGGTTCTTCAAGGACACGATCAACCTGGGGGTCTGGCAGTCTGTCGGAAGCATCAACGGCGGTGAGGTCGTCTCCGCCGACGCCTATTAATCACCGCGGGAGGACGCGATCGTGCGACTGATTTTGACGCTGAGCCTGACCTCGCTCTTGGCGATCACCTGCGGGTGCGGCGACGCGGGGCCGACTCACGTGCGCGTCTGGGGTGAGGTGACCTACGACGGGAAACCGATCGAGGATGGCAAGATCACCCTCACCCCGACGGGTGAAACCCAGGAGGGCTCCGTGGCTGGCGCGATCAAGGATGGCAAGTACGACAT
>JBFWRA010000352.1:0-5386 GCA_050249155.1 Isosphaeraceae bacterium
TTCAGACCCTGACAAGAAAGCCCGGATCGTAAGATCGCGTACCGTTTGAGTGTGGACGATCGAACGAGTCGAGTCAACGACGAATTCCGCCGAGCGCGCCGAACGCGAAAGCCAGGCCGCGCGTCGAGTACGCCGACGCCGACCACCGTTTCACGCTCTCGACTCCGACTCTGAAGCCTGAGGCAATCCGGACGGATCGCTGGTATGATCGCCAGGGTCTACCGCGTGACAGGGTATTCCTTCGCGACGGAGCCGACTCATGCTCTCCCTATTCGCCGCCAGAACCGCGGGTCGCGTCTCTCGTCGCGGCTTTCTTCGAGCCGCGTCGGGTTTGGGGGCCGCGTCGCTCATGACCGGCGACGCGCTGGCCAGGGTGACCGTGCCGACTGGCCAGGCCACGGCATCCCGCGGTATCGCGATCTTCCTTTGCGGCGGACCCTCGCAACTGGACCTCTGGGATCCCAAGCCCGACGCCCCCGCGGAAATTCGCGGGGCCTTCCGCCCGATCGAAACGAACGTCCCGGGGATCTGGTTCACCGAGTTGATTCCGCGGGTCGCCCGGCACGCCGACAAGCTCGCCGTGGTCCGGTCGATGACGCACGAGTCGCCCGATCACAACGTCGGCATCGCGCACTCGCTGTCGGGGCGCAGGCCCTCGGGCCCCGCCGACGTCTACGTCGCCCCTCAAGACCATCCCGCGCTGGGGGCGATCCTGCGGAGGCTTCGGGGCGAGGAGGGGCTCTTACCTCCCTGGGTTATCCTGCCCAGGCCGTTCACCACGTCCTCGCCGCCGTACAAGGGGCAGTCCTCGGGCTTCCTCGGCCCGGCGTTCGACCCCGTCATGCTCGACACGCCGAAGGTGGACTCGCTCGCTCCCAAGGACCTGAGATTCGACGCCTTCGCGCTGCCGGAGGGTGTCGGCGCGGAGCGATTCGACGCGCGACGGAACTTGCTTCGAGCCGGCGACGCGACGCCCGGCCTCGGCCGCGCTGGGCCGCGCTGGGACGCCAACTTCGAAAAGGCCGCGTCCATGCTTCAGAGCGAGGCGTGTCGACGCGCCTTCGACCTGACACGCGAGGACCCCAGGCTTCGCGACCGCTACGGCCGCAACGAGTACGGCCAGAGCTTCCTGCTGGCCAGACGGCTCGTCGAGGCGGGAGTGCGGTTCGTGAACGTCTTCTGGACCTATTTCGATCCAAAGGGATGTCAATTCAACCTTTGGGATAACCACGGGGTCACCACCGAGGTCTGTGGGGTCGGAAGCGCCCGGACGGGCCTGGAAATGATCCAGCACGAGTACTGCGCGCCGTCCTTCGACCGGGCCTTCTCGGCCCTTCTGGAAGACCTGTCTCATCGCGGGCTGCTGGACGAGACGCTGGTCACGGTCTCCGGCGAGTTCGGCCGCACGCCCCGGATCAACGCCACGGCCGGCCGCGATCACTGGCCCAACGCCTATTCCCAGCTTCTGGCCGGCGGCGGAATCCGCGGGGGGCGCGTTTATGGCGCCAGCGACCGCCATGCCGCCCACGTGCTCGACCGACCCGTCCGACCCGAGGACTTCCACGCGACGGTCCTGCGCGCCTTCGGCGTCGGCCCCGACACGTTCCTCCAGGACACGCTCGGCCGCCCGATCCGAGTCACCGAGGGCGCGCCGCTGCGCGAACTCTTCGGATAGACCGGAGCGAATCGGGTCGCGTCGGAATCGTTCATTCCAGGTCGTCGAGGTCTATCATGACGAAACTTCCGATCGGCCCCCTGCTCTACGAGTTCAGCAGGCACCATGAGCCTCGCCTCCGAATCGAGCCGGGGAGCGTTCTCTCCGTGGAAACCGAGGACGCGCTCTCGGGGCAGATCCGCACGAACGACGACCGTCGCGACAAGGTCAAGATGCCCTATAGCAACCCCCTGAACGGCCCGATCTGGGTCGAAGGGGCCGAGCCGGGCGACGCGCTGGCCGTCCACATCCAGGCGATTCACCCCACGATTGGCCAGTGCGCCACGCGCACCGCCGACCCAAGGCAACTTTGCGAGTGGCTCGGTGCCGAATGCCCCCACGGCACCCACGTCTGCGCCATCCGCGACGGGTTGATCCACTGGAGCGAAACGGTCGCCATCCCCTACTCCCCGATGCTCGGCTGCATCGGCACCGCGCCCGACTGGGGCTGCCCCACGACCGGCCCGGCCGGCCCTCACGGCGGCAACATGGACGTCGTCGAGACTTGCCCCGGCAACACGGTTTTCTTGCCCGTGTTCGTTCCTGGGGGTCTCCTCTACCTGGGCGACGCCCACGCCGCGATGGGACACGGCGAACTCTCGGCCACCGGGCTCGAGATGCCCGCCGAGACGATCCTCACCGTCGACCTGATCAAGGGGAGGAAGATCCCCGGTCCTCGGATCGAGTCGCCCGAGGAGATCATGACGATCGTCAGCGGCTGCCCAATGGAACGTTCGATCGCCCAGGCGTTCGCCCAGCTCATCCTCTGGATGGAGGCCGAGCACGGCTGGGACCGCTGGCGGGCCTACGACCTTCTGACCCACGTCGGCCGGATCTCGGTGGGCTACTACGGCATCGGCACCGTGGCCGCGAAGATCCAGAAGCGGTATCTCCCGGGCCGTTGACGACCTCAACCCTCAGGAATAGGCCGGGAATCACGTCTCGATTCGTGGAGCGAGCTGAGAGTGCCACGTGGTTCGGTACTCCGAACCCGTGCCGGTGGCCGCGGCGAAACTTCACGGGTTCGGAGTACCGAACCACGTGGCACACTGATACATCGAGAAACCGAGATGTGATTCCCGGCCTATTCCTCAGCGCGCGAGTTCCGCCTCGACCCTCAGGATCGGCTCCAGCAACGCGCGAATCTCGGCCTCCTCGGCGGCGGTGATCCTTCGCTGCGGCGGTCGCGGAGGGCCGAAGTCGCGCCCGGTCAGGCGCAGCGCGGTCTTGAGCATGCCGATATTGTAGGAATCCCCGGCGCGTGCCCGGTAATCCTCGATCGGACGTAAAACGCGGAGATGGCCCAGGGCGTCCGCGTACCTCCCCTCCGCCAGCGCCCGGTGCATCGCCAGCGTCAGCCGAGGGCAGACGTTCCCGGCCCCGGACGTGTACCCCTTCGCTCCCGCCAGGTGAAAAAACGGCGCGTATCTCTCCGCCGTGCCACAGTACAAACCCAGCCGATCGCCGTGCTCCGCCGCGAATCGAGAGAAGGCCTCCAGGTCGTTCACCGCGTACTTGACCCCCAGCAGCCGCCCCGACTGGCCGAGTTCACCCAGCAGCGCGTCGCTGGGATGGGGCCCCTTCTTGTAGGCGAGGAACGGTAAGGAAAACTCATTCATGAGCACATTCAGGTAATCCCGGACTCCCGCGTCGCAAAGGTAGGGATGGACCGGCGGCATCACCAGCAAGGCGTCCGCGCCGGCGTCGACGGCGCCCCGGCCGATCTCCAGGGCGTGCGACAGCCCCATGCCAATCGGAGCCATGACGACCGCGTCGTCACCGACGGCCGCGCGCGTCGTCCGAACGCAGGCGACCACCTCGGCCGCCGAGAGCGAGTGGAACTCGCCGGTGCCCGCTCCTGGAAGGAAGACCCGAATCCCCGCCTCATACGACGCCTGGCAGAACTCCCCAAGGACCTCGGGTAGCAGAAGAAGGCCGTCGGGCGTGAAGGGGCTCAACGGGACGAGCTGGACGGTTTCCAGGCGTCTGGGATCCAGGGTCACGGCCGTTCCTCCATGGAGTGGGGATTCAGGCGAAGCTCAGGACCTGCGTCCAGTTCTCGTGGATGATGCGATCAATGGCCTCGTCGGGGAAGCGCGGCATCCGGGTCCCCTCAACCACCGCGTTGACCTTCTTGAGGCCAGCGATCGCCTGCGCGGGCGTGGCCGAGGGGAAATCGGACCCGAACAAGAGCTTGTGTTCCACACCGTACTCAAGCGCCGTGATGAACGCCTGGTAGTGTCTCCAGGGCCGGTAGTGCAGCGCCGAGACGTCGGCGTAGAGGTTGGGGTGCTTGCGGATCAATACGACGCACTCGGTCTCCCAGGGATGGCCCATGTGCGCGATGATCATCGTCAGATCGGGACAGGCGATCGCGATGTCTTCCAGCAAGATCGGGTTCGAGTACTTCAACGGACCCTGACGGACGAACGAGGTCCCCTGATGCCAGATCACCGGGATGCCGAGCGCCTCGGCCTTCTTGAACAATGGCAGGTGGCGTGGGTCGCTCGGATCGAAGTTCTGATAGATTGGACCCACCTTGAGCCCGCGCAGGCCGAGATCGTTCACGCAGTGAACGAGCTGATCGACGCAGTCGGCGTCGTTGGGGTCGACCGATCCCCAGCCGATGAACCGGTCGGAATGCTGGCGGACGAAGTCGGCGATCAGCTCTTGCGGCACGTTGAAGCCCGTGTGGGGTGCCTTGATGCCGAAAACGACGACCTTGTCACATTCCCGAGTCGCCTCGAGCAGGGTTTCTGGAGTCGAATCGAACGCGTTCTTGGCGGCGTCCTCGTTCCCCGCGAAATAGACGTCGGGCGTCATCCGCATCTTGGCTTTCTTGGCGGCCAGCCCCGCGGCGACGAATTCCTCGGACAGGTGATCTGGATACCAGCAAAGATTGGTATGGATATCTACTAACATGGATGACTCCGTGACGCGGACCGATCGCCGCCGCGCGGCGGCCCAGGTGCCCGCCCGTCGCTCGGGGGGCCGATCGAACGACCGCCGGTGACCACTTCGCCGATCATCGACGAGGAAGGCATCGGGGATTGTACACCATCGGGAGCCCAAATCCCGCCAGCGCTTCCCCCGCGTCCGGGTCGGCACCCGTGGCTCAGCCACGTCGCGCCCCGGTTCCGGGATCGACGAGTGGTCCGGCGTTCCTTGAGTGACGCGATGGAACCCCTCGCGTGTTTCACGCTGTCGGCGTGCGATCCGGCTTGCTAACCTTCAATGGAGACGCGTGTCCGAAATCGCCCCGTTTCTCGTGGAAGGCCGTGACGGGTTTCTCCCCCGATTCGCGCAAGCTCCCTGGGGCGAGGCTCGCGCCGACGTTCGCCGAGGCGATCACGACGACGGAGCCCCTCACGATGAACCACGACTCCGAACCGCGGTCAATTGGAGGATCCGATGAACAGGTCACGCGGATCTATCAGGAGTTGAGGCGGGTGGCCGCTCGACTCATGAGACAGGAGCGGGCGGGTCACACGCTCCAGCCCACCGCGCTGGCGAACGAGGCGTATCTGAGGGTGTTCGCGCGAGAGCGCGCGAACGTCGACTCCGAACCGGTGAGACCAATCGACCACGACCAGCTCCTGGCCGCGGGTGTGAACGCCATGCGACAGATCCTCATCGATCACCACCGCCGTCGTCATTCCGCCAAGCGGGGCA
>JBFWRA010000353.1:0-5381 GCA_050249155.1 Isosphaeraceae bacterium
CTTTTGTTCGAGCTGGGCCAGATTCATCAGGCTCGTGGCGTATTCGGGGTGCCGGGTGCCCAGCACGTCCTTTCGAATCGCCATCGCCTGTCGGAGCAGGGGCTCGGCGCCGTTGAGGTCCCCCAGTTTTTGAAGCACCTGGGCCAGGAGATTCAGCGCGGTGGCGTATTCGGGGTGTCGCTCTCCCAGGCAGACCTTCCGGATCTCCAGGGCGTCCCTGAGCAGATCCTCCGCGCCTCGAAGGTCCCCCCGGCGTTGCTTCAACAAGCCAAGTTGAGTGACGAGATTGGCGCACTCCGGATGGTTCTGGCCAAGGGACTGCCGTCTCATCTCGAGGACGAGTTGAAGGCGCTCCTCGGCCTCGTCCAGCTCCCCTTTCGCGTGGAGCAGCGAGGCGAGGCTGGTGAGCGTGTCCACGTAGTCGGGGTGGGTCTCGCCCAGATGTTTCTTGCGGATCTCGAGGGAGCGACGAAGCATGGGCTCGCCTCCCTCGATATCGCCGCGACGCAGGAACACGTCGGCGAGAGCGGCGAGGCTCTCGGCATAATCCGGATGGTCCTCGCCAGAGAGCCGCTGGCGGATCTCGCAGGCTTCTCGGAGCAGGGCCTCGGCGGCGTCGTAGGACTCGCGACGTCGAAGCACCTCCGCCAGCGCGCCGAGGCTGTCCGCGGAGTCCGGATGGTCGTCCCCCAATCGGGCGCGACGGATCTCCAGGGCCTGACGCAGGAGCGGCTCGGCGGTATCGAGATCCCCCCAGCGGATGTGGACACGCCCCAGCAGGTCGAGCGTCGCGGCGTAATCGGGGTGGTCGGTTCCAATCGCCTTCTTTCGGATCGACAGCGCGCGTTGGAGCAGCGCCTCGGCGTCGTCGAACTCCTCGCGGGCGATCAGAAGCTCCGCCAGCATCGTCAGCCCGCCAGCGTAGTCGGGATGTTTCTCTCCCACGACACGCGATTGAAGTTGAATCAATTCACGGATCTTGTCCTCCGAGTCGCTCAGCCGACCCTGTTGAAACAGGTCCCGGGCCATGTCCGTCAGCCGGTTCAACTTCTCCTCGTAGAGGTCGTCACGTGCTCGGCTGGCGGAGCGGCTCGACGGCTCAAAGAACTTCATCACGGCCCCCTCTTCTGGCGGCGACTGCGCGGCGTTTCGCAACGAGGCCACGATGCGCGGCCACGTCGTGGCTTGTTGGATTGACTCGGGATCGTGAAAGGCGTTCAGACGTTCCGACTGGCCAGATCACCCACCCCACGGGCCGACCCGGCGAGCACGTCATGTCTCGGCCGAGCGGTCAGGCACCGTTCTGGCGTCGACAACGTGCCTGGTCGTCGGGTCAGGGATCCTCGACGGCCGGCGATTCTCCATTCGGCGCTCAACGATTCCGTACGAATGACTCTAGGACGCGGACGTCGCCAATCGTGATCGAGCGGCGGCCACCGCCAGGGGAGTTCCGTAACTGGCCTCGATTCGCGCGTACCCCTTGGCCCATTCCGCGTCGGATAGTTCGTCGTCGGCCTCCACGATCGCCAGCAACGCCAGCGCCGGGTGGCTCCCATCCTCGAAGGCGCGTTCCTCCGAGGCCCAGGCTTCCCAGGGCTCGGTCAGGATGCGCTCTCGAAGCTCCCGCAGAGTCGCTTGACAGGTGGTCAACGCGGCGAAACCGGGGTCGGCGGGGCAACTGATCCAATCGACACGTTCGAGGATCGGAACGATCCGACGCCGGGCCTCCTCACACCTGTGACGCGCGGCGGCCGCTTCCTCGATCCTCGACGTCAACGAGGAAACCGCGACGAGGTCGGTCAGTGCCGACGGGTCCGTGTGGAGGTTGAGCTCACCAGCCTCCTGGGCGACCGCGTCGCTCAGGGCGCGGAACGACCGGCCCGCGTCGCGAGCCCGGCCCAGCAACTCCAGGCTCGGAATCGTCCCGTGCGATCGCAACCGATCGACCGCCTCCAGCAACGCGTCTCCCACCGTCGAGAATTCCTCGCGAACCGATTCGACCCAGGCGGAGAGATCCGCCCCGGCCACCTCGAACACATCCTCCTCGCTCGACTCGGGGGAGTGCTCCGGCTCCGGCTCCGGTTCCGGCTCGGGTTCGGTTTCGGGTTCCCGATCCGACTCGACCCAGTCCGGGTGATCCGCACTGGCCGTGTCCGTCTCCGCCTCGGCGATTGGTTCGGGGGATTCCTCTGGTTCGGGGGATTCCTCCGGTTCAGGGCCCTGATCCGAGAGTCCGATGAACTCCTCGGCCAGCCCCGGCGATGGCTCGGGCGTCGAGGGAGTCGGGACGTCCTCGGAAGCGGTCGGGGCCGCGGCCTCGGAGGGGGGTGCCGTGGGCGATTCGGTCGTCGCGGGTTCGGGGTCGCTCGGGGAGGTCTCGGGAGCGACTTCCCGGATCGCCCGTCTCGCCTGATGGAGCTGTTCCAGACTGTTCTGGCTGACGATCGTCTTCGGGTGAGCCGCGCCCAGCGTGGCCACGCGGATCTCGGCCGCGCCACGGAGCAACGGTTCCGCCTCCTCAAGCTGACCCCGGGCCCAGAGCAATCCTCCCAGACTGCTCAGGTTCGTCGCGTAGTCGGGGTGGGAATCTCCCAGGGCGTCGCGGCGAATCGCGAGCGCCTCGCGGAGCAGGGGCTCCGCGGACTCGGGATCTCCCTGCATGATCAGGAGCAGGGCGAGTTGGTTGAGACCGGTCGCGTAGTCGGGATGGCGGGGTCCAAGAGTTTCGGCCAGCTGTTTGGTTCGCTGGCGGGCGTTTCGGACCGCCTCCCCCTCGCGACGAGTCTCTCCCGCGATTCGAACGTCGGTTTCCAAGGGTGGACGTCCCGGGGAGCGCACCGTGCTCACCAGTCGGCCCGGTCGACGTCGAACGCGACGTACCCTGAGACTCCGGGCCGGTGGCTCCGAACTGAATCTAGTCCGCCACGGGGCGCGGGTCAACTCGTCTGGGAGACTCCGGAACCCTCGCGGGCGATCCACGATCGGTGGCGACCGTCACTCCCACCGTCAGAAACGGAAAACCCCATGATTCCTTGAATCTCGCGATATTCGCGTCCCGAGGGTGCGGGAAGAATGCGTTGTTTTTGATCAACATTCCGCCTCCACGAGGGGGATCGGAAATCGGGTCGGCGACCGATTTACGAGCGTCTGGCGTCTGGCCGCCCCGTTGGAAGCGCCAGGTGCCGCGGGACGATCTCCAATGAAGACGTTGATAAAACAATCACTATAAAGATTACGAATAATATACAAGCCGAGAAGCACTTCCCGATTTGTGGAGCGAGCCGAGGGCGCCACGCGGTTCGGTCCTCCGAACCCGTGCCGGTGGCCACGTCTCAACCCCCGGGTTCCGAGTCCCGAACACCGTGGCAAACGGATCCATCGAGAAACCGGGTCGTTCGTCCCGGCCGATTCCTGAAGACGGGATACTCCACGGAGGAATCCTGGGGAGCGACTCGATCCCGCGTCAATCCAGGAAGACGGAGGTGGCGAGGGTGCCTGGTGGCTGGCTCGCGACGTCCTGGCACCCCGACGTATCGAAGGACCTGGGCGTGCCGCCCCAGGCACCCTCGCCGCGCTCGATCATCGGTTTTCAGGTGGTCAGTCGCCCGCGGATTGGGCGAGCCGAAGCGCGCCCTGGACCGGCTCGGGAACCTGGGTGACGCTGACGCGGAGCCCAGCGTCGATCAGCGACGCCTTCACGATCGCGATCAGCGCTGGGGAGGAGAGGAGGAAGCCTCCCGCCATCGCCAGCGGGAATTCGCCAGAGTCCAGGCCGAGCGATCGCGCCACCGCGACCACAAGCTCCGCCAGGGCGGCGCCGGCCCGCGGCAAGATTTGGTTCGCGACGTCCCCGTCGTGATCCAGGAGTTCGAGGACTCGAGGGGCGATCGCGGCGATGTGGGTCCGATCCATGCCAGGGGCGTACAGCCCTGTGACGATCTGGGCGGGAGTCTCCGCGCCGAACGCCTCGCGGAGTTGATCGGAGAGGTGATCGGTTCCCGGTGGTCGAGGATCTCGGCCGTCGGCTCGCCGGGCGACCAGGCGCAGGGCGTCGAGCACCACGGCGTAGGCGCTTCCCTCGTCGCCGATCAACGGACCCCAGCCTCCCGCTCGGGCCTTTCGGCCGTTGGGCGCTCGGCCCACGGCGATCGAGCCGGTCCCGGCGATCAGGCCGACGCCCCAGCCCTGGGGAGTGCCCGCGGCGAGCACCAGGTCGCCGTCGTTGACGAGGATCAACCGCCGGGCCCATCCCGCGTCCTCGTTCCACGATTCGAGAATGCGACGGTCCTCCGGCCGGTCGAAGCCGGCCAGCCCGAGGCAGAGCGTCTCCACGGCGCGTCGATCGAGTCCGGCTCGCGAGAACGCCTCCCCGATCGCGGCGTCGATCGCCAGTCGGGCGCGCGGGAGGCCCACCGCCTTGGCGTTGGACGGACCCGAACGGCCCTGGCCGAGTACGGGCCCCTCGGGCCCGGCGATCAGGGCGACCGTCGAGGTTCCCCCGCCGTCGACCCCCAGGTACAGCGTCGTCCCCTGGGCGGTCATCCCAGGACCTTCCCGGTTCGGGCCAGGACCGCCTCGCGGACGAGTCCACCGTGCGCGTCGAGCAGGGCGTTCGCCTCGTCGGCGTCGACGCCCGCCAGCGCGACCACCAGCGCGGGCTTCAACCGGCCGTGGCACGCCTCGAGGATCTGGGCCGCGCGCCGGTCGTCGATTCCCGCGAGTTCCCGGAGCATCCGTCGGCTCCTGATACGGAGCTTCTCATTGGAGGGCTGAAGGTCGATCATCCGATCACCCAGGGTCTTCCCGATCCGGATCATGGCCCCGGTGGTGATCATGTTCAGAACCAGCTTCGTCGCGGTGCCGGCCTTGAGACGGGTCGATCCCGCGACGACCTCGGGCCCGACCAGCAACGCGATCTCCAGGTCGACCGATTGACCGAGCAGGCTGGGACGATTGCAAACGACGCCGACCGTCGCGGCCCCGCGCCTGCGAGCCTCCGCGACGGCCCCGAGGACGTATGGGGTCCTCCCCGACGTGGCGATCCCCACGACGAGGTCGTTTTTCCCGACGTCCAGCCCGGCGAGGTCGGCCGCGCCCTGGTCGGGGTCGTCCTCGGCCCCCTCCACCGCGCGGGTCAGGGCGGTCGGCCCACCGGCGATCAGGCCGACGACCATCGAGGGGGGCGTGCTGAAGGTCGGCGGACACTCCGAGGCGTCGAGCACGCCGAGCCTGCCCGAGGTCCCCGCGCCCGAGTAAATCAACCGCCCGCCCCTTCGGAACCGATCGGCCGCCCATGCGATGGCCAGGGCGACGCGCTCCTCCTCCTCGCGAACGGCCAGGACCACCTTGTGATCCTCGGCGTTCATCAGGCGGACGATCTC
>JBFWRA010000354.1:0-5379 GCA_050249155.1 Isosphaeraceae bacterium
CTCACCGTGGAGACGGGCCCCTGGCAGGACCGCAGGAGGTCGGGTGAGCTTCCCCTGGCCTTTCTGGCGAGAGTCGAGCGGCTCCCGCTCACGATCGCCCCGCTTCGGGAACGGCCCGAGGATATCGAGGCCCAGGCCCATTGGCTGACCCGGGTGGTCGCCGCGGAACTGGGGGCCGAACTGGAACTCGACGAGGAGTCGATCGAGGGATTGAAGACCCTGCCGTTCGCCGAGAGCAACAGCCGGGAGTTGCGCAACCTGATCGAGCGCGTGGCTTACCGGCACAGTCGCGAGACCGAGGTCTTGACCTGGGAGCACTTCCGGCCGCTCCTCGCTCCTTCGGACGACCGGCCCGCCGCCGCGGCCACGGTCGCGGCCTCCCCGGTACGGACGTCCTCGGGCGGCTCCCCCCCCTTGAACGACTGGCAACGACGCCTTCGAGCGCTCGCCGCGAAGATCCTCGCGAAAGGAACCGGCCTTCACCCGGCGACCGCCGAGGAGGTCACGGCGCGACTCTTCGATTCGACGATGCCGCCGTTGTGGTCGCCAACGGAGGAGGCCAGGAACGCTCGGGGACTGGACCAGGCCATCCCCTGGCCGGTCTGGGAAGACCTCTGGCGCTGTTTCAGCGTCTCCAAGCTGGGAGGGCCCGCCCCCGCCGAGCGCGTCCTCGGCATCCCGGCCAACACGCTCCGCCAGTGGATCAACGACCGCGAATCCCGTTGAGTCGGTCAGGCGCGGGGCAGGGTCAACCGAAAGGTGGCTCCGCGCCCCGGGCCGTCGAGAACCTCGATCGCGCCACGCTGGGCGTGGACCGAGTCGCGCACGATCGCCAGACCACGGCCTCGACCGACCCCCTTGGTGCTGAACCCTGGCGCGAACAGCTTCGCGCGCGTCTCGGGGTCGAGTCCCGGCCCGTCGTCGGTGACGTCCAGAACGACGGAGCGGCATTCCGCCCTGGCGGTCAGCGTCACGCGCGGCGAATCGGCGACCGAGCCGACCGCCTCGATCGCGTTCTTGAGGAGGTTGACCAGGGCGTGGATCAGGAGCCGGCGATCCGCCAGGGCGCGAAGGGCCGCGCCGTCCTCCACGGAGATCTCGACCTTGACCCCCGAGGCGTCACTCCGGGGCTGGAGCAGCGCGGTCGCCTCCTCGGCGCACTCCAGCACGGAAACCGGTCCGATTTCCACGGGTAACGCGGATCGCCTGAGAAAGCTGTCGAGCTCCCGGACGGTCATGCCGATGTACTCCGAGCACGTGCCGATCTGCCGGCACACCTGCCGGGCGATCGCCAGGCTGGCCCGAAGCTCCAGGTCGGGATCGAGACCTCGCCTGCCGTACTCTCGGCGCAACGCGTGGTCCCAGCGGGCGAACGTCGCGGGGTCGAGCCCGGACCGAAGGGCCGCGGCCTCCCTGGCGGGGCGGTCCTCGTCGAGAAACCGCTCGATCAGGTCAAGGTGTTCCACGAGGTTGCGGCGCTCGTTGGCCAGGACGAACACGCCGTTGCCCAGCTCGTGGCACGTTCGATCCGCGAGGTCGAGCGTGGCGTCCTGGGCCGCTTCCCTCGCCACGCGATCGCTCAAGGCCCTGGTGTGCAAGATGAGGTAGCCCAGGCAGAGCAGCGAGAACCCGGAAAGCCCAAGTAACGCCAGCAAGACGCGCAGATAGGCCGTCTCCAACTGGTTCACCCCTTCGGCGAACGTCGGCGCGACCCGGTACGAGAGCCGGAGCGAGACGCCTGGCGATTCCCCGGCGGGGGTCATCGCGATCCGGTCTCGCACCGGGGGAAAACTTGACGGTCCGGCGTTTTGGGATCGCCAGACTCCCAGACGCTCCTCGGCGTCCGTGACCAGATCCAGGGAGAGCACGTGAAGCATGGGCACGCGTCGAGCGAACTCGTCGAGGTCCTCGCCCAGTCGCCCCAGCGCGTTTCTCAGGGCGGCGAGGCGGTTCTCGCGCTCGGTCAAGGGGGATCGCCGCCAGAGATCCACATAGTCGAACAGAGTCAGGCCGAGGTAGTCGGGCGTTCTGACCCAATTTTCCAGCAGGGTGCGCGTTGACCGGCTCGCGACCTCCCGGGGACGGTCGTACTCTCGCAAAAGGACGAACAGCCCAAAGGCGAAGGAAGTCGCCGAGAACCCGGCGATCATCAGACCGGGCGCTCCCAGCAAGATCCGCAGTCGGGCCAGTGCCGCGGTCGCCCGCCGAATCGCGTTCAAGGGGACGTCATCCTGGCCTGGACCCGAATCGCCGACGGCGGCGACCACTGGCCCCCGGGTCCTCGAGAGGTCGCGAGCACCTCGGCGCGTTCCGGAACGACCATCAGCACGCGTCCCAGATCGTCACCGTCGCGTTCCCCGGACTTTCGGAACGCCAGGGAGCGTCCGAGGGCCGCGGGGCTCTCCGCGCTCAGGGCGAGATGGGCGATCGACTCGCGTAACACGTCCGCGTCGACCTTCGTCGTCGCCGGCACGTCCAGACAGTGCGCCAGCGTGGCGATGATCTCGGCGGGAATGAGCGCGTCGGTCGACGCGTCTGGGACCACGTGCGACGGAGAGGTCGAGGAGACGCAGAAGATGGGAAACGGCGCCCGCCCGGCGAATTCCGAAAGCGCCTCCTCGCCGATCGTGTCGCCACAGACGACTCGGATCGACGTTCCTCGTCGTGACTCGCGTTGAAGCGCCAGCAAGAACCGACGGGTCGGTTCGTCTTGCAGGGGAAGAAACACCCAGGTGGTCGCTTCCGCGTCTCCAGACGCGTCGGCCTCCCGACAAATCGAAGCGGCCAGCACGTCCTCCGTCGGCCCGGGAAGACCCGTCGAGAGCCGTGGCGGGAACACGCCCGGGGAGATGGACCTCTGGACGATCTCGGCGTCGGGCGCGACGGCCTCGACGGCGCGTTGGAAGCAACCGGCCAGGTCCACCGAGAACGGGTCGTCGCGGTCCTCGACGATCAGCGCCCGGCGCGGGGTCCGGCCCCGCTCCCATTCCCGCAGCCCCCCCACCGCGAGGTCGGCCTGGTACTGGTTGTTCAGACAAAACCGAAACGACCGATCGGGAGCGAGTTTCAGGAGAGGGGTCGGGGCCTCGCCCGGCAGCTCCGCGGGGACGAGCACCGCGCTGGCCCAGGGGATCAGCAACACGGGGCTCGCGGGCACGCTCCCCGGTCGGAGGCTACCGAGCGCCTCGGCGATCGCCACGGTCAACACCGTGTTGCTCGACCCGATCATCGCGATCGAGGGAGGAGATCGCCCGGCGATCCGGAGCGTCTCCTCGCGGGTCTCGCGCAATCCCCGGGCCTCCTCGAAGCGGAACCGGATCGAACGTCGATGGACTGGCGTCTGGACGATCAGGACGTCGCCGTTTTCCACCGTCAGTTCGACCAGCCCACGATCCCGACAAACCTCGACTCCTCGGCGAAACTCGTTCCAGAGCCCGGGGTCGGGATAGATCACCGCGACGTCGAACGAGGCGGACCCGAGCGCGACCGGGGCGCGGTCGCCGAGGCCGACCTCGAGCGCCACGGTGTAGGCCATGAGCAGGACCACCCCGACGCCCCCGAGCCAGAGCAGGCCATGAACGATTCGGCTCACGATCCCCTCCGACCGCGCCTCCACTCCCGACTCCGCCGCGGGTTCCCCAGACCATTGTGACATCTTCACAGGAACCGTTCGAGGGCGCGCCGACTCGCCGTGTCCAGCGCCCGCAGGTCCAACACCTGATATCGGAGCTTTCGCGAATCGGTGATCAGGACCCGATGGTCGCTCAGCCGACGAACGTCCTCGTCATTGTCCAGCGTGAACACCGAGGGGCCTCGGTCGGTCTGAACCTCCCACTCGGAAGGAATCGTGTCCCCCGAGACCCGGACGATCCTCCGGATCACCGGGACGAATTCGCGAAGGGCGAGCTCTTCCTGGAGCAGGGTCCGGGTCGTTTCCGAGAGCCCCTCGATCGTTCCCAGGCCGAAGACCTCGCGCCCGTCGACGTCGACGAACGCGATCCAGTGGTCCGGATCGGTGATCGGAAAGGCCCGAACCGGTTCGACTCCAACCAACCGCTCACCGTCGGACGTCTCCAGGATCAGTCTCCCCCAGACGTCTCGGCTCAATTCGATCGTGATCGAAGCCGACATCGATGGACCTCGGAACGGTGTGGGTTGCGTTTCCAATTTCATTTCAATACGCGGTGCCCAGGGCCAGCTCCGCCTGGGCCTGGTGGAGCCTGGCGTAAGCGCCTGGCGTCCTCAAGAGGTCGTGGTGTTGGCCGACCTCGGCCACCCGGCCCTTCTCCAGAACGACCAGGCGGTCGGCCTTGCGGAGCGTGCTGAGCCGGTGGGCGATCGCGATCGTCGTGCGACCTCGAATGAGGTTGTCGAGCGCCTCCTGGATCTGGCGCTCGGTCTCGGTGTCGACCGACGAGGTCGCCTCGTCCAGGATCAGAATGCGCGGATCGATCAACAACGCCCTGGCGATCGAAATCCGCTGTCGCTCACCCCCTGAGAGGGACTGGCCACGCTCGCCGACCAACGAGTCGTACCCGTCGGCGAGTCGAAGGATGAAGTCATGGCAGCGGGCCGCCCTGGCCGCCGCGACGATCTCGCCCCGAGTCGCCTCGGGACGGCCGTACGCGATGTTCTCGGCGATCGTCCCGAAGAACAGGAACGGTTCCTGCAAGACGATCCCGATGTGTCGGCGATAGTCCGAAATCCCGAAGGAACGGACGTCGACGCCGTCGACCAGGATTTCCCCCTCGGAGGGGTCGTAGAACCGGCACACGAGATTCACCAGCGTGCTCTTGCCCGCGCCGCTGGGTCCGACCAGTCCGATCATCTCGCCAGGCTGGATCCTCAGGTCGACGTCCTGAAGGATCGAACGGCTTCCATGTCGGAAGCCGACCTTCCGCATCGTGATCTCCCCTCGCATCTTCCGCAACGGAACGGGCCGGACGGGCTCGGCGACGCTCGGCACGCGATCGAGGATCTCGAAGAGCCGCTGAGCGCTCGTCGCGGCCCGTTGAGTCGAGGAGACCATCCGACTCATCGATTCGAGGCGAACGTAGAAACGACCGATCAGAAGCTGGAATCCGACCAGCTCCCCGACTTCCAGCCGATCGACGTAGACAAGCCAGGCGCCGACCGCCCAGATGATCAGGAGCCCGACCTGCGTGAGCAGGTTGATGATCGGACCGAAGAACGACCAGGTCGTGTTGACGCGGTCGTTGGCCAGCAGCACTCGGTCATTGGCGGTCCGGAATCGCTCGACCTCGCGGTGCTCCTGCGCGAACGCCTTGACCACTCGGATACCGGGAATCGTGTCGGCCAGCACGCTGGTCATCTCCGACCACGCCCTGCCGCCGCTCTGAAGGCTCCGGCGAAGGTGCG
>JBFWRA010000355.1:0-5377 GCA_050249155.1 Isosphaeraceae bacterium
GTCGGTCACCTCGGGCCTGGGCAAGGCGCGTCGGTCGAGCTTGCCGGTGGCCGTCAGGGGCAGCTTGGGAAGGGTGACGTAGGCGGACGGGATCAGGTGGGCGGGCAGGTCGTCCTTGAGGAACGAGCGGAGTCGAGGAGCGTCGATCGGTTCGGTTCCGGTCGGCACGACGTAGGCCACGAGTCGATCGTTGCCGGCTCCGTCTTCCAGAGCCGTCACGACGACGTCGGCGACGCCTGAGTGACGCCGCAACGCCGCCTCGACCTCGCCGGGCTCCATGCGTATCCCGCGCAGCTTGAACTGTCGGTCGAGTCTGTCGAGGTACTCGATCGCACCGTCGGCTCGAACGCGCCCCCGGTCGCCGGTTCGGTAGAGCCTCGCGCGGGAATCCTTGGAGAACGGGTCGGGCACGAACCGGGCGGCGGTCAATTCGGGGGCGTTGAGGTATCCCCGGGCCACGCAGACTCCTCCGAGGTAAAGTTCTCCCGGCACGCCGATCGGCTGGGGCTCGAGCCGGTCGTCCAGGACGTGGACCGTGACGTTCGCCTGCGGTCGGCCGATGGGGACCGGGCCCGGTCCTTCGTCAGGTCGACAGCGGTGGTGGGTCACGGAGACGGCGGCCTCGGTCGGGCCATAGGCGTTGTCGAGTTCGCGTTCAGGACCGAATCGGGCGAAGAAGCGGTCGCGAAGGTCGGCCGTCAGCGCCTCTCCCACGCAAATGACGCGACGGATCGCGTCGCATTGATCTACCCCGCCGACGTCGAGAAATGGTCCGAGCATCGAGGGGACGAAGTGGGCCTCGGTCACCCCTTCGGCGGCGAAAAGCCTCGCCAGGTACTCCGGGTCGCGATGCCCGCCCTGCTTGGCCACGACGACTCGGGCACCGACCACCAGTGGCCGATACAGTTCCCAGACCGAGGGATCGAACGTGAGCGGCATGGTCAACGCCACTCGGTCGGTCGGACCCGCCGGAAGCAAGCGCTGAAGGCCGAGAAGATGATTGCAGATGGCCCGGTGCTCGAGCATGACCCCCTTGGGCATCCCCGTCGATCCGGAGGTATATAAAACGTAGATCAAGTCGTTGGGGCGATCGACCGGTTGAGGATTGGCGTCGGGGCCGGCTGGGTCGTTCTCGGCGTCCGACAACGCCACGACGGGCACGCCCAGGAAGGCGAGTTCCGCGACGAGTTCCGGCCGGGTGACCACGACGACCGGCCGGGCGTCCTCGGCCAGGGCCCGTAGCCTCGCGGCGGGGGTTTCGGGCTCGATGGGTAGGTACGCCGCGCCCGATTTCAGGATTCCGAGCACGGCGACGAGCGTTTCCGGCGATTGTTCGAGCACCACCAGGACGAGGGATTCCGGTACGGCCCCCAGGTCTCGAAGGTGGTGCGCCAGGCGGTTGGCCCGGCGGTTCAGTTCCGCGTAGGTCAGGGTCGTTGGCGTCAGGGAGCCGTCGCCGTCGACGTCGGCCGCGGTGACGGCGATCGCGTCTGGCGATCGGGCGACCTGGGCCTCGAAGAGCCGGTGAACGCAGGTCTCGAAGGGCAAGTCCATCGTGGTGGCGTTGCGGCCCTCGACGGCCTCGATGCGCTCGGCCCGCGTCAGAAGGGGGAGTTCCCCAATGGTTCGCTCGGGCGCGGCCACCGCGGCGGTGAGCAGGGTGCGGTAATGGCCGAGCATTCGAGCGGCGGTTTCCTGGTCGTACAGGTCGGCCATCGCCACCAGATGCAGGTCGTACCCGAGGGGGGTGTTGACCGCCGTGAAGCTCAGGTCGAACCGGGCGATTCCGAAGTCGACGTCGAACTCCTCCCAGGTGAGGTCACCCGTTTTCGAGGCGGAGTCCGGGAGGTTGCGGAGCTGAAACTCAACCTGGGTCAAGGGCGACCGGCCCGGCTCGCGCGAGGGTCGGAGCGCCTCGACCAGTCGTTCGAATGGCAAGTCCTCTCGCCCGACCGCGGCGAGAGTCGTGGCGCGGATCTGGCGTAGCAAGGCGCGGAACGAGAGCTCGGGCTCGGGCCGGAGGCGCAAGGGAAGGATGTTCATGAACGCGCCGACCAATCCCTCGGTCTCGGGACGGGATCGTCCGGCGACGGGAGCGCCGACGAGCAGGTCGTTTTCGCCACTGAACCGATGCGCCATCACGGCGAAGCCGGCCAGCAGCGTCATGAATGACGTGGCCCCCTCGGCGCGGCTGAGTCCGTCGATGGCCTCGGAAAGTGGGGGGCCGAGGGAGAGCGTCGCGCGGACCCCGTGGTCGGTCGGCGCGGTCGGCCTGGGACGGTCCGTGGGCAATTCCAGGATCTGTGGCGCGCCCTCAAGCGCTTCGAGCCAACCGCGGAGGTTGCGCGACGCGCCCTCGGTGGCGGCCTGGGCACGCTGCCAACGGGCGTAGTCGGCGTAGCGGATCGGGAGCGGGGCCAGGCGCGACGGCATCCCTCGCGCGGCCGAGTCGTAAAGCGCCGCGAGATCCCGCAAGAGTACCCCCGCCGACCAGCCGTCGCACAGCGAGTGATGGAGGTCCAGCAGCAGGAGGTGTTCCTCGATCCCAAGCCGCGCCAGCAGGACGCGAGTCAGTGGACCCCGGACGAGATCGAAGGGACGGCGCGCGAGCGCCCTGGCGAGATCGACCGCCCGGCCCAATCGCTCGTCGGCTGGGAAGACGGTCAGGTCGACACGTTCGGGACGGAGGTCCAACTCCGGCAGGATTCGCTGCGAAGGGGGGCCACCCGCGGGACCGGGGGGGTCGTACACGGTGCGGAGCACGTCGTGGCGAAGGGACAGGTCCGCCAGCGCCTGGGTCAAGACCGTGACGTCCAGCGGACCGGTCAGCCGATACGCCCGAGGCTGGTGGTCGGCCGCGCCTCCGGGATCGAACTGATGGATCAGCCAGAACCGTTCCTGCGCGAAGGAGCAGGGGGCGGGGCCGTCCTCGGGACCTCGGGGGATGGATCCGAGCGCCTTCGAGGGGCCTTCGGCTTTTCGGCCACGCTTCAGGCGGGCTTCCAGCAAGGCTTGCTGGGTGGGGGAAAGCCTTGTGGCGGACGTCGAGTCGCCTGGCATGATTCGTGTTCCTTCGTCAGGGAGTGTCCTCGACGACCTCGTCGAGCAAACGCGCCGCCTCGTTTTCGGGCAGCGCGGCCATCGCGCATCGAACCGCCTCGGCCAGCCCCGCGACCGTCGGCGCGGCGAACAGATCGACCAGAGCCACCTCCACTCCCAGCGCGTCGCGGAGGCGGCCGAGCACTCGGGCGGCCGTCAGCGAGTCGCCGCCGACTTCGAGAAACCCCTGGTGGGCACCGACCCGGTCGAGGTCCAGCCCCAGGACCTCCGCCCAGATCTCGGCGATCGCGGCTTCGAGTTCGTCACGCGGGGGAGTGACCGGCGGCGCGACGTCGGTTCCCGCCGCGTCGAGGTTCAGTCCCAGCGTTTGGGCCAGGCCCACACGCTGGGGCTTACCCGTCGGCCCTTTGGGGATCTCGTCGAGGAAGACGAACCGCGACGGCACCTTGAAATACGTCAATTGGCGGGCGACGTGCTCCCGCAGTTCCGCGGCCGTCGCCGAGGACCCAGGCCGAAGCACGACCGCGGCGGCCACCTCCTCCCCAAGCACCAGGTGAGGCGCGGCGAACGCGAGGGCCTGCGCCACCGCGGGGTGGTCCAGCAGGGCCTCGTCCACTTCCCGAGGCGCCACCTTCTCCCCGCCACGGTTGATCAATTCCTTGAGTCGTCCGGTCAAGGTCAGGTAGCCGTCGGCGTCGAGATAGCCCTGGTCGCCCGTCCGGAACCAGTCGCCAAAGAAACCGGTCCGGTTGGCCTCGGGGTTGGCCTCATACCCGGCGGTGACGTTCGGGCCTCGAACGACCACCTCGCCGACGCTCCCCACGGGCAGCGGCCGGCCCTCGTCGTCCACGACGGCCAGCTCCGGTCCCGCCGCGCGCCCGACGGTACCGGCCTTGCGCTCGCCGGGTGGGAGCGGATTGCTCGCCATCTGGTGCGCGGCCTCGGTCATCCCGTAAGCTTCGATCACCGGTGCCCCGAACGCCGTCTCCAGTTCGGCCATGACTCGCGGCGGCAACGGCGCGGACGACGATCGGATCAGGCGGAGTCGCCTGCGCTCCACCACGTCGCGGTGGCGGTCGACCCGCCCGAGCACCGCCTGGTGAATGGTCGGAACCGCCGTGTACCAGGTCGGCTCGCACTCGTCGAGCCATCCGAAGAAGTCCGGGGCGGCGAATCCAGGACAGCAGACGACGCTGGCGCCGGCCGAAAGCGACGCCAGCAGCCCCGCGACAAGCCCGTGGATATGGAACAGCGGCATGACGTTCAGGCAACGGTCGCCTGGCCCCAGCGCCAGGGTCGCCGCGACGTTCAAGGCCGACGCGACGAGATTGGCCTGCGAAAGCGGGACCAGCTTCGGCCTGGCCGTGGTGCCCGACGTGTGCAGCGTCAGGGCGACCTCGCCCGCGTTCGACCAGCGTGGAGCGGATCCAACCGACGGCCAGCCCGCGCCCAACGCCAGACGACCCGCCTCCTCGCCCCCCGGTCCCACCTCGAGCACGGACAGTCCCAGCGAACGCGCGACGGCCACCGCCGGAGCGTCCGCCGCGGAACCCTCGGGCACCACCACCGCGCGCGCCTTCAAGTCGCTCAGGTAAAACTCCAGCTCACGGGTGCCATACGACGGATTCAGCGGAGCGCAGGTCGCCGACGCCGCGACCCCGAGAAACGTCGAGGCGAGCTCCGGACCCGGGTCGAGCACCAGGGCCACGCGATCGCCGGACCCCAGCCCCAGCGCGGCCAACCGTCCCGCCACCTCGGAAACGACTTCACACAGACCCGCGTACGTCAACGCCTCGCGCCCTGGCGCCATCAGCGCGATCCGACCTGGATCTCGCGCCGCGCTCGAATCGAGCAGCGTCCAAAGGGCGTCGACGATCGTACCGTTCGTATCGGCCATCCAACCTCCCGCTTCGATGCGAATAGATCATAATCGAACCCACTCTAACGAGTGGTTTTGAAGGATTCCAGGAATACGATTTGGCTTTTGTTGAATCGAATACGCGATTCAACGCCGATTCCAAACGGAAACCCTGGGCGAGCCAGCGGTTCCGGTCAGGATCAAGAACGAACAAAGCTTAATAAAGCGAATCCAGGAGGGCCGAATCTGGCCAAGACCTCGAAACCCGAGCCCTCTGTTCGATTTGGATTCGATCGGTTCCCTGGTTTTGGCCTGGGTGACGGCTCCGATTTCGCTCCGATGGGGGAGTGGGCCCGCTCGTCGGCGCGAAATCTGCGACAATCCAGTGGTGGTTTTGGTCGCCGGAGGAAGATTGCCTCGAAGGTGGAGGTGGTCGAGGCGAGTACGAGGCTGTGGTTC
>JBFWRA010000356.1:0-5373 GCA_050249155.1 Isosphaeraceae bacterium
ACCACGGCGTCGATCCCCGACTCGGAAAGGCCGTCGATTCGTTCGATTCCCTGGAGCGAGGGACCGTGAAACAGCACGTCGTGATAGATCGATCGGTGCGATCGCTGATACGACGGCGACGCGGGCGGCTTGACCAGCCGATCCCCGGGGACGAGCCGATCTCCCAGCACGACCTCCCCTCGGGCGTGCGGGACCGTCTTGCCCGAGGCCGTCACCCCGCGAAGCTCGACGGGAACGCGGTAGAGCGATCCCTCCTTCGCCGCCTTGCCGACGAGGATTTCGAGCGTCTCCGGCCGGTCGTCGTGAAGCACCGCGCCCTTGAGCAGGCGAAGCCCGTCCAGGCCGACGAGCGCCAACCCCGGGTTGCGCTGAATCGCCCCCTGCGCGAGCCATTCGAGTGTCAACGCCATCGGGAGCACGCCTCGACCATCGATGACGTGGTCGCGCAGCACGGGGATCGACTCCAGGTCGAGCGGTCGCTCGAAGACGACCGTCAAGCTCGGCAAGGGCTCGGCGGGTGGGGCCGCGATGATCGTCGACGGGAGCGACTCGACCGCGGGCGAGAGCCCTTCGGGAACGCCTTCGCCGCCGAGGATGACGACCTCGGCCGGGGCGCGACCGCCCGATCGGGGAGGTAGCCGAAGCTCGTCGACCAGGGCCTGGGCGCCCTCGCGAGTCGGAATGAGGCCGATCCCTTCGGACGCGAACACCTTCTTGAGTGAAGGCGTGACCATCCCTCCGTCCCAGGGCCCCCAGTTCATCGCGACGACCCGGCAAGACGGACGGCGGACCGCCTCGCGCTGAGCGAGTTTGTTCAGGACCTCGTTGGCCGCGGCGTAGGCCATCTGGCCGGTCCTGCCAAACCGGGCGGTCGACGAGGAGAAAAGGGCCAGGATGCGGAGTTCCTCGGGCCCGATCGCGTCGAGCAGGGGACGAAGACCCGCGATCTTCGTGTCGTACACCGCGTTGAACTGGTCGGAAGTCAGGTCCTCGATCCGACGGTCCGCGAGAACCCCCGCGCCGTGAACCAGTCCCCGGATCGGGCCATGCTCGGCCCGGACCCGATCGATCGCCGACCGCAACGCCTGGGGATCGCGAACGTCCACCTGCCGGTAGTGGGCCGACGCTCCCGAGACGCGGAGCCGATCGAGGGTCGCGGCGATCTCCCGGCTGGCCGTGACGGCCCGGTATTGTTCCCCGATGATCTGAGGAGTCGCCTGGCCATTGGCCCGGGTGGCCAGGACTCGCTTGATCTCCGCCTCCGCGTGCAGGGGAGCGAGCCAATCGGGCTCGGGAACTGGAGCGGGGCTCCTTCCGAACAACGCGAGCGTCGGCTGGAACGCCTCGGCCAACGCCATCGCGACCTCGGCCGTCACGCCCCGCGCGCCTCCGGTGACGACCACCAGGTCCCCCCGCCCGATCGGATCCTCGCTTCCCCGATCGTTCGCGTTCGACGGAACGATCGGTTCGCGACGGAGTTCCAGGACGACGCGATCCGATCGGGACAGTCCGACTTCCAGTGGCCCCTGGCGAAGGACCTCGTCACGTAGGGTGGTCGCGGCCTCCGCGGAAAGGCCGAGCGCGGGGTCGAGGTCGATCGCCTTGCAGGAGACTTCGGGCCACTCGTGGCGGGCCGTCTTGAGTAACCCCGCCAGGCCCCCGAAGGCGGGTTCGAAGTTGGCCGAAGGCTCACGGGTTCCAAACGCCCCGTCGATCCGGCACACGGTGGCCAGAACCCCGTTCGCGCGACGCAGGGCGGGACCGGCGGCACGGATCAAGTGGAACGCATCCTTGACGAACGCGTCCCCCCCGCGCCCCGCGGGCGGGGCGATCACGATCAGGCCGTTCAGCGCGTCGGGCGCGGGTTCTCCCGTCCCGACGACACGGGCTCGGAAACCCTCGGCGATCAGGCGTTCGCTCAACGCGGAGGAAAGGCCGGCGCCGTCGTCGAGCACCCAGAACTCGCCGCTGGAAAGCGGTGCCCGCCTGGCGGTCGATTCCGACTCCCGCGCCGGGGCGTGACCAAGCACGAAGCGCTGGACGCTCTCCCGCTTGACCGGCGTCGTGGCGATCTCGACGGGCGGGGTGGCCCGCGTGACCTCCCGGTCGCCACCGCCCAGAAACGCGGCGACGTCCCCCAGGGTCCGAAGCGTCCCCAAATGCTCGGGCTTCACCACCGGAGACCCAGGCAGCCGATCCTGCAACGCTGAGAGGATCTCCACCCGCTTGATCGAATCGATACCCAGGTCCGCATCCAGTTGCATCCCAGGCTCAAGCATCTCCACAGGATAACCCGTCTTCTCCGAAACCACCTCACGCAACGCCACGAACAAACCAGCGTCCAAGCCCGGGAGGCTCGGCGGCGGTTCCGCGGCGGGAGCGGGCGGGGCGACGGGTTGGATGCGTGGGACGGGTGCGGGCGGCGGCGCGAGTTCGGGCGACGGAACCGAGACCCGAGCCGGAGCCGGGGTCGGGGCTGGGGTCGGAACTCGAGCCGGAGCCGGAGTCTCACGGATCGGGGCGGGACGCGAGGCCGGGAGCGGCGGCCGCGCGGGCTCGGCCACTCCGCGGGTCAAGAGCGTGAGGCGCTGCTGCTGTTCGAGCAAGCTCTGGAACGTGCGATGGGCCCGGTCCTGGCCGTCGAGGAATTGCCGGTGCAGGTCGGCCGTCTGCTCGCCGAGTTTCTGAAGGGCCAGAAGGCCCCGCTGGGCGTGTGCCATCGCCTCCGCGATGATCGCGGGGTCGGCCCCGGCGATCGGGATCGGCGCGAGATCCGCCGGCCAGGGAGGCGTGGTGGGCGTGTGGCGGCCGTTGCCGTGACTCTGGCCGTTGCCGAGACCTCCCCGTCGATCGCCGAGGGAGTCGATCGGATGGGGCGGTGAGGGGTCGTCTTGAGTCTGCCGAGGGGTCTTGCTCATGTGCGGTCTGGCGGTCGGAGTCGAAGTCGGTATCGGAGTCGGAGTCGGAGGCGTGACCGGGGTCTTACTTGGACCCTTGACCGCCACGACCCGCTCGACCGTGGTCGAAGGGGGGGTGGTGGCGACGTGTCGGTCGGGCTGGGGGGGCTTCGGGGCGTCGGTCGATTTCGAGGGTTGAGAGGCGGGAGCGGGGGGAAGGTTCGAGCCGCAAATCTTCACGGTCAGTCCGGGCTTTCGGGGGGGGGCGGCGGCCTCCCGCGCCCCGTCGTCCCAACGCGCGAGTTCAACAGGATAGCCAAGGGCCGCGAGTTCGGCCAGAGCCGAGGCGAGGTCGAACAAGTTCCCGCGGGTTCCTCGGCTCGCGTCGATCGCCAGGGCGTTGGCGGGTCGGCCTGGCTGGTCGAGGATGGAGCGCACCAGCCCGGTGAGTCGGGAGTCGGGCCCGACTTCGAGGAACGTGGCCGTTCCGGCGTCGGCCATCGCCTCGATCATCGCGGCGAACTCGACCGGGTGGGCGAGTTGACCGGCGAGCAGGGCGCGGGCGGCGTCGGGATCGGCGGGGTAGGCCGCGGCCGTCGTGTTCGCGTACACCGGAATGGCCGACGGGCGGAGATCCACCCTCCGAAGCGATTCGAGGAAGGGCGCGCCGGCTCCGGCGACTTCGGGACTGTGAAACGCGGCGGAGACCGCCAGCGGGCGGGTGACGACCCCGCGGGCTTCGAAGGCCGCCGCCGCCCGCGCGACGGCCGGCGCGGGCCCGGAGATCACGAACTGCCTGGGTCCGTTCTTGTTGGCGACGACCAGACTTCGGTCCAGCGCCTCGGCCTCCAGGACCTCCTGGACCACGCCGAGCGGTCCGAGGACCGCCAGCATCGCCCCTCCCCCGCGCGCGGCCTCGGCCGCCATCAGGTTCCCTCGATCGCGCGAGAGCCTGGCGAAGGACGCGGGATCAAGCCGTCCGGAAGCGCACAGGGCGGTCAACTCGCCGTAACTGTGACCCGCCACGACGTCGGGTCTAATCCCAAATCGATCGAGGACGCGACAGAGCCCAAGACTGAGCGCGCCGATGGCCGGCTGCGCGGTCTCGGTGGCGCGGAGCGCCGACTCATTGGCCGCGCGCTCGGCCTCGGTGAACGAGGACAGGGGATAGATCTGGTCGCTGAGCCTGAGGCCGTCGCCGGCGTGGAGGGCGTCGGACTCGGCCAGAGCCTGCCGCACCTCGGGAAATCGGCAGGCCAGGTCGCGAAGCATGCCCACGTACTGGGACCCTTGACCTGGAAAGATCAGGGCCAATCCGCCAGGCGCCGCGCCCGTTCCGAGGAAGACGCCGTTTCGGGACTTCGGAATCCGGGTGGCGGTTCCGTTCCCATGTCCGTCGCCGTTCTCGTGAACCGAGCTGGCCAGGGCCGTCTTCGCGTCTCGAAAGAGCGCGTCCAGATCGGTCGAGGGATCGGCGACCAGGACCAGCCGTCGTGGGTCGTCCGAGCGAAATCGGGTTCGTGAACGCGCCGAGGCGACTCGAAGCTCGTCCCACGATAGACCTGTCGGCCAGGCGTCCAGCGCGTCCAGCAGGGTCTGGCGACTCTCCCCGGAGAAGGCGATCGGTAGCGGAGCGCCCACCCAGTCGATCCCGGCACCCACGGGATCGGCCTCTTCCAAAACGCAGTGGTAGTTGCTCCCCCCGAATCCAAAGGCGCTGACCCCGGCGCGTCGGGGATGGTCCCCGGCGGGAATCCAGGGGCGAGGCTCGGTATTCACGTAAAAGGGGGACCCATCGCGACCGACCCCGTCGAGCGGCTCGGTCACCTTGATCGTCGGGGGCAAGACCTTGTGGTGCAGGGCCAGGGCCGCCTTGATGAGTCCCGCCGCGCCCGCCGCCGCCTTCGTGTGACCGATCTGCGACTTCACCGATCCCAGAGCGCACCAGGGTCCGGTCGCTCCGGTCTCCCGATAGACCTCGTTCAGGGCGGCCAGCTCGGTCGCGTCGCCGACCCTGGTTCCGGTCCCGTGCGCCTCGATCAGACCCACGGTGCTGGGCGAGAAGCCCGCCTGCCGGTAAGCATCCCGCAAGGCGCGTCCCTGCCCCGCCGCGCTGGGCGCGTAGACCGCGTTCCCCTTGCCGTCGCTAGACGTCCCCACCGACCGGATCACCGCGTAGATCTTGTCGCCGTCCCGACGGGCGTCGTCCAGGCGCTTCAGGGCCACCACCCCCAGCCCTTCCCCCAGGATCGTGCCGTCGCAGCCCGCGTCGAACGGCCGGGCGTCCCCGGTCGGCGACAACGCCGGCGTCTTGCTAAAACACATATACATAAAAATATCATTAAACGTATCGAGGCCGCCGCTCAGGGCCATGTCGCAGCGGCCGGAGCCGAGTTCCAGCAGGGCGAGGTTGAGGGCTCCGAGCGAGCTGGCGCAGGCGGCGTCGATGACGCAGTTGGTGCCGTGCAGGTCCAGT
>JBFWRA010000357.1:0-5372 GCA_050249155.1 Isosphaeraceae bacterium
ACATGAAACGCGGCGCGGTCCTTCTCAGCCAGACCCCTCGTCGGCTCGCCAGAGTCCCCGCCCCTGGCGGCAAGGTCGCCCTGGTCCATTCCAGCTACCTCCCTGAAGACACTCTTGGTCGTGTCCATAGTTTCCTTAGTCATGTGATGATCTATTCCGAGGCGACGGCGACGACGGGCAAGGCGGCCTCGGCCTGGGGATCGTCGGACTGGCTGGTCGACGGTTTCGAGAAGGGGGAGAGTCAGACGCTCTCCGCGCCGGCGTCGGAGGTTCCCGACGGGGGGTTGGTGGGTGACGCCACTCTGGCCGCTTTTCTCGGAGCGCGCGCCGCGGACGAGGACCAGAGCCTGGTCCGGGTGACCCTGCCCACCAGGGTCGAGACCGATCCCGGGGCGAGGCGGCGATGGGTCCGCGGGGCGCTGCGAGCGTTCTTGCTCAGCCTCGACCCGAACGCCTCGCGAACCCGGGTGTATCTCGTGGCGGAGCCTGGGGTGGTCGCGTTGCTGGTGTATGCCATTCAGAGGCTTCTGCCCGCCAGGCTCGTCGGTGAATTCGCGTTCTCGACCTATGAGCCGCCGCACACGACGCTCCGGGAAAACAAGGTGGCGCGGGTGATCGGGAGCTACGCCCGCGGCGGGTTGGACCGGTCCGACGTCGACGCGTTGCGACGCCGTGGTCACGTGCTGGACACGATCGCGGACTCGTACGGCCCTGGACTGGAACTCGACGAAACGTGGCCCCTGGAGCCGTTGCTTCAGCTTGTGGCGGAGGGGGACTGGGGGGCCGTCGACGAGATCCGAGCGCTCTGGGCGTCGGACGCCGCCGTGGTCCCGGGTGCCTCGGAAGCCGCGCTGGCCGAGGCGCTGATGGTTCGCCCGCTGGCCCTGGCCTTGCGTGAGGGGACCGTCAACGCCGAGGGGCTCCTGAGGCTCCGACAGAGCCGAATCGGTCAATCGCTCTTGCGAGCGAACGACGCCCGAGGGAGCGCCTGGCGAGCGCTTCGACCCGTCTGGTCGAGCCCCGCGGTCGTTTCGGGCTTTCCCGACCTGATCGTCGAGCACCGATCGGAGCTCCTGGGCGAACTCAACCAGCGCGCCTCGGCCGAACCGATCGCCGCGTGGTTTCCTCAGTGGAGCGCGCTCCGGCCACTGCTTTCGGACGAACTTCGGAACGAAGCCATGAGCGGCCTCCTCAAGGCCGTCGGGAAATCGCCGGGAGCCGCCACGCTCTCGACGGCCGACCGCCTCGGCCTGGTCGAGGAATGGTCCAGGAACGCGAGGAAAGGGGCGGCGTTCCCGCAAGAGGCCCAGTGGCTGCTTCGCCAGGGGCCGGGTTCGAACGTTCGGGAACTGGTCCTCGCGCCGGCCCTTCGTCCGGCGATGGCGGGGGCCGCCGCCTGTCTGGCGATCGCCGAGGGGAACGCCGGGCGAGAGCTCCTCGACGCGCTCCCCGACGATCGGTTCGCGGCCTTTCTCTCCGCGCTGGAGCGCTTTCCAGGCCGCGCGGCGGTGATCGAGCGGCTGTTTCCCAGGGGCGATCCGCCCTCGACCCGTCTGGTCGAGCGCGCCCTCGGGTCGGGGGACGACCCCCTTCCCCCCTCGGTGGAGAGGTTCCTGCTGGAGGTCGGTTGCGACGGCCCGAATTGGCTCCCGTTCTGGCGGGAATCGGACAGGCTCAGCGCTCTGCTGGGCAGGCTCGCGCCGAATTCGCCTCTCGGTGGCCGGCTCATGCAATCGTTGATCGGCGCGTTGGGTCCCCAGGTTCTCTCGAACCCCGACGGCGCCGACGAGATCGCCAAACTCGCGGGACTGGCCGACCAGTTCCCCGAATCGTTGGGAACCGACGGGCTCGAACGCCTGGAAGCCTGGGCCTTGCTTCATCGGGTCGTCACGAACCCAGGTCGGGCGAAAGCCACCCCCTCGGCGATCGCCGCGGCTTGCCGGACCGTCGGCCATCCTCCCGAGGCGCTGGCCACCCGCGTCTTCCGAGCGAGGGTCAAGAAAGGGCGGGACAGGGCGAGCGTCGTGGCCGCCTCGGACGCCGCCGCCTCGTTCTTGCTGCGGGCCCTTGGCACCGAGGATGCCGCCCTCGAAGCGGCCCTCGGGCTGGCCGACGGCGTCTCAAGCCCCGAGTACGTCCGTGGCCTGATGTTCAAGGCGATCGTCTCGGACGAGCACTGGAACCGGCTGCGCGATCTACATCAGGATCGACTCCAGGGCTCGAACGTCCAACGACGGTCGGGCACGAAAGGCGAGGCCGCGTTTCGAGGCTCCGGCCCCGTCCGCCGCGACGGCGTCGTGACGCTCGGCAAGTTCCAGGTGCCCCGACGCTCGTTCGAGATCGCCGTCTCGTTCCTCCTGGGCGCGGGGATGGCCGCGAACTTTTCGGCGATCCTGTGGATGTTCAGTCACCCGGTCGCCCCCGCGGTGAACCCTCTGACCGAGAAGGTCGCATCCCTCGAAGCCCAGCTCAAGGACGCGGGGGTCGCGGTCGCCAACTTTGAGAAGAAGGTCGACACGCTTGAAGAGGTCGTCGCAAACAGGGACGTTGAGATCGACGGATTGAAACGCCTCCAAAAGCCAAAGGAACCGGCGACCGAGCCCGTTCGTCAAAACGTCTCCGAACGTGTGATCGGTTCCATCGCGAACGCGAGCCCGATCCGTGGCGAGGCGGACGCCCGGGCGGTGGCGCGCGCCCTCGCCTGGGTCGCGCGGGAACTCCCCGAGGGCGAGGCCCGAACGTTCGCCGGCAAGCTCAAGCGCCTGACCCTACGCCTGAATCCTCAGGCGCTTCCCGATGCGGCTCGCGTCCCTTGCGACGGCTTTCGCTTTCTGACCGCCGAGGACCCCTCGACGGGCGTTTTGGCCCTCTTGGGAGGAGACTCGAAGCCAATGCCGATGATTCGATTCTCCGGCGAATCGTCGGACGGGCGAGGGCTGAACGTGGTCGAGGTCCCCGTGGCGAACCGAATCCTGGCCGTGAGCGGCTCTGGCAAAACCTTGCTCGCCAAGGACAGCGCCGTCGGAGGACACTCCGACGCGATGACCCTGAAGGCGGATCGGATCGCGTCGCACGACTTCTCGAAGCCGTTCGAGGACAAACTGGCGGCCAACTTTCCTATCCAACAGTCTGACTCGCGCTTCGCGTTAACCGACCTCGTCGCCAGCGGAGAGGTCGGATACGCGTCGAGCACTCTCCAGGGTGACGACAAGGGAAAGGGCCTGACTCAATGGGTGGCGAGGAAAGACCAGACACCGCTTCTCACCCATGCGGAGAGCCTATACCAGAAATTGCCCCAGGGCGTGAACCTCAAGGACGGGAAGCCCCCTCGGCTCTCGTTCGACGCCAGCGGCGACCACCTGGTCCTGGGCACCCGAGGAGACGCCTCCCTCTTTCTCTTCAACGCCCGCGATCCGGCCTCCGCGCCCCGACCGATCACGCCTGGCCAACCGATCCGGGATTGGGCTCATCCCCCAAAGGGATCGCGGCTGTTGATCGCGACCGACCAGACGGTCTGGGCGGTGGATCTCGCCTCCCCGCCTCCGCCTCAGGAAAGTCCTCCGCCGGTCGTCCTCAAGGGACTCGAACCGGCGATGGGCCCGCTCAGGGCGTTGGCGGTCAGTCCCCACGGGACCGCCCTGGCGGTCGGCGATCAGTCCGGCACGGTCTGTCTGGCGTCCTGGGACTCGGAGAGCGGCACCTTGACCCCCCTGCTCCGTCTTGGGCACGAGGGGCCCGTGCTTCAACTGGGGTTTAGCTCCGACGGTCGCCTCCTGGCGGTCCTGACCGAGTCCGACTCGACCCACCCTGGAGAGGGAGTGGTTCAGGTCTGGCGGGCCGACGACTGGAACGCTCCCGACCCACCTCCGCCGGCCAACTCCCCGCCCGCTCCCGCGGAGTCGGGCGCGGCGACCCAGCGAAATCCGGAAGACGTCCCATTCCAATCTCATGGAGCGATGGAGGACCTGGCGTCTTGACCGTCGGAAAAAACTGGAGCAAGTGTCACCGGCTCGATACGTTCTAATAGCGGCGACGTCGTTCCGCGGTTCGAGCCGCGAGGAACGGTCCCCGCGAGATCGTGGGAGTGTGATGATCAAATCGATTTCGCTTCTGCTGCTCTGCGCGCCTCTGGGCTGGTTCGCCTGGGTCGAGTTGAATCGAGTCACCGGTCTGACGGGGGCTCCCCGTTCGATCCCGCTCGAACGGAACGACGACCTCGGCGCTGACGACCCTTCCCCGACCGAGTCTTCGAACTGGGACGCCGTCGTTCCCGACGAGGCCGTCACCGCGTTCCTGACCCTGGGACCGCCTCCCTCGCGCGACTCCGCCGGCAGGATGACCCAGGCGCTCTACGCTTTCGCGGTCGCCAGGAAGCGCGTCGATCAAAGCGAGGCGGTCGAGAAAGCCCGCTCGAACGACGCGAGGGCGAGGCGGGAACTCGACGATCTGAGGCAAGCGCTGATCCGAGAGCGGGTGCCGACATCCGCTCGGGTCAACTCGCTCCAGTCGGCGCTCGATGATTACCAGGCGGGAAGCGTCTTCGACGCGGAATTCGCCGAGGCGGTCTCGGCCGACGTCGCGATGGCGAGGCTCGACCTCAGGGCAGGGCCGCTCATTCTCGACCAGGCCCTGGCGAGTTACGCGAAGGGAACGCCGGAAGAAGCGGACTTCTCGCCGGATTCGACGGAGATCCGCGGCCACCTCAAGGAGTTCGAGGCGTACCTCAAGCGGTACGGCGGAGGAGGGCCTCCCGGACCATCCGCCGAGGCGCTCGCCGCGATCGTCGAGCGCGAGGCCCTCTGGCGGCTCCTGCTCAAGCTGGCCGAGGGAGTCGAAGCCCCCGACCCAGAAACGCGCCTGGTGGCGGTGGCGAAACTGGCCACCGAGCCCAACACTCCCTCGCGGTTCCGGAGCGTCGCGGCCCCCTTGGCCTTGAAACTCGCGGACCAGTTCCTGAAGCCCGAGCCGCTGGATCGCGTCGTCGAATTGGTCTTCAACGAGTTCGCCCGGTCGGACCTCGTCGAACGGGACAAGTTGAGAATCTACTGGCACGATCCCCCCCAGGGCGTCCCCCAGGGGGTCACTCTGGAGGACTCGCCCCTGGACGAGTTCGCCATCAAGCGTGAGCAAGTCGAGTACTTCGCGACTCCCACCGGCACCCGGAACGTCGTGAAGGGGCAGGACGCCCCCCCCTTGAAACCGACCCGCTATAGCGTGGTGATCGCCGAGTTCAACGCGTTGAGAGGGCGGACCCCCCCCGTGACCTGGAACGAGGCGTTCCTGTACAAGCTCCTTCGATACTGCGAGGGCCAGAAGGACGTCCTGGCCAAAGGCGGAGGTGCGGGTTCGGGTGGACCGACGCTCATCGAGCG
>JBFWRA010000358.1:0-5371 GCA_050249155.1 Isosphaeraceae bacterium
GATCGCGTCGTCCAGGCCCTTTAAGACAGAACGCGCCGCGCGGTTCCATTCGGGACGCTCGATGCCGTCGTCATCCACGTTGAGGTAGTTCCAGACGCGATGCTGGAACGGGTCGAGGTTCTGGAACTGAACCATCAGGACCGACCAGTCCGCCACGAACCGATCCGCCACGAGCCCCCCTTCGGCCCTTCCACGGAAACTCTCCACCGTGAGCTTCGCGTTCTCGACGAGTTCGTCGAGGGACTCCGGGGCCCGCTTCCAGAAGTACCGGAGGCTGTACCCGGGAGCCTCGGCCCGAAGCCTGGCGGCGAACGCGGGATCGCCCGAGAGCGCGGCGTCGAGGTGGGGCGCGTCCATCCCCGAGACCACCACACCCCGAACCTTCAGCGGCGGGAACGTCCCGGGAACGTTCAGGCTGACCACCGAGCGACCCGCCTCGGAAAGCAGGTGCCAGAATGTCGGCACCCGGACCCTCCCCGAGTGGCTGACCCGCATCTGGTCGGCGGCCGTGTCGTAGTAACGATGGTCGAACACGCCATGCCGGGCGGGACCACAGCCGGTCATCAAGCTGGTCCAGGCGGCGGTGGTCACCGGCGGAACGACCGATCGCAGCGTCCCGTGCGCGGATCGGGCCAGAAGCGCGTTCAGGTTGGGCATCAAACCAGCGGCGCGCAAGGGGTCCAGGACCGTCCAGGTCGCCCCGTCCAGTCCCAGAATCAGAAGCCTTCGGTCGTTTGACGCCGTCATGCGCGCACCTCGCATCACCATGGGGAGCGGTTCAATTCCCTAACCCGAGAGGGTCAGCCCGCCAGGGCGACCGCGCCACCGACGTCCACCTGGAAGGAGGCCCGATAATACGAGGCCACCTGATACCGCTCCCCCTTGGATCGGTAAAGCTGAGCCAGGCCCCTGCGGAGCTTGACGGTCGCGGGCAGGCTGGCTTCCTCGTGGCGGAGCCAGGCGTCGTACTTCCGGATCAGGGTGGCGGCCTTCTCCGAGAAATCGGCGGGAGCGTGGTCCTTGAACCCAAGACCCATCACCGAGTGGGGAAATTTCTCGTACCCCTGGTAACCCGAGAGCCTGGCCTCGTAGCGTTCCAGTTGCCTGCGAAGGCAGCTTGGGGTCATCCGCCAGTAGTCGTCAGGGTATCCATGAATCCGGAAATTCAAGGGGGAGGTGATGACGAAGAGCCCCCCTGGCTTGAGAATCCGGTGGACCTCGTCGAACGCCCTGCGCACCTCGAAGACGTGCTCGAACGTCTCGATGCAGAGCACCGTGCCCACCGAGGCGTCCGGCAGGCCGATCGCCGTGACGTCCTCGACCCGGTCGACGCCGGGACCGGGGCGCATGTCGCAGCCGACGTAGCCTTTCCCCGCGAACAGAGCGCGAAGGTCGGCGTAATCCAGCTGCCCTTCCACCTGATACGAGCCAAACTCGTACACGGGGCTGGGGCAATCGAAGGTCTCGGCGATCAGGCTCACGAACGCCTTGTTATGGTCGCGCATCGCGGGTGCTCCTCCTTGAGCGAAGGCCCGGAACTCGGTCGGCGGGTGACGGAGCGGGCATCCTAGGACGTCCGGCCGGATCGGTCAATCCGGACCGAACTAGCGAACCTGACCCGCGAGGGCGGCCACTTCGATCCGTTCGCCCGAGCTCCACCGCGAGCCGTCGCGCTGGACCCTGTGGTAAAGCGTGTCGCGCTCGACCGGTTCGCGGCCGGCCTCTCGGATCAGGCGCTGAATCTCGGCGACCGTGATCTCCTGCGGGGTCTCGGCCCCCGCCTCGTGGTAGATCTTCTCGTGGACGACCGTGCCGTCGAGGTCGTCCGCCCCGAAGGAGAGCGCCACCTGAGCGGTCTTGATGCCCAGCATGACCCAGTACGCCTTGACGTGAGGGAAGTTGTCGAGCATCAACCGGCTGATCGCCATCGTCTTGAGGTCCATCATCCCGGAAGGCTTCGGCAGGTCGTCCATCCGGGAATTGTCCGGGTGGAACGCCAGGGGGATGAACGTCTGGAACCCTCCCGTCTCGTCCTGAAGTTCCCTGAGCCTCACAAGATGGTCGATCCGGTGGACCGGGCCGTCCAGGTGGCCGTAAAGCATCGTCGCATTCGAATGCAGGCCGAGCTTGTGGGCCGTTCGGTGGACCTCCAGCCAGGTTTCCGTGGACGCCTTCGCGCCGCAAACCTTCTCGCGAACCTCGGGGTGGAAGATCTCCGCGCCACCGCCGGGAAGGCTCCCCAACCCCGCGTCGACCAGCCGCTGGATCACCTCGCGGATCGTCAACCGCGCGATCTTCGCGAAGAACTCGATCTCCACGGCGGTGTACGCCTTGATGTGAATCTCGGGGTAGGTCTCGTGGATCCAGCGCACCACGTCGACGTAGTAATCAAACGGCAGCTTGTGATGAAGCCCGCCGACGATATGCAACTCCGTCGCCCCGCGATCGTGCGCCTGACCGGCGCGCTCCAGGATCTGCTGGCGGTCCATCGTGTAGGCCCGCTCGGAGTTCAGGTCGGCCCGGAACGCGCAGAAGTCGCAGGTGTACACGCACACGTTCGTCGGATTGATGTGCGTATTGACGTTGTAATACGCGAAATTGCCGTTGTAACGTTCACGAACGAGGTTGGCCAGCGTGCCCAGCGTGAACAGGTCGTGGCAGTCTTCCAGGGCTAGGCCGTCCTCGAAGGACAGACGGACCCCCGCCTCGACCTTCTCGCGGATCTCCTCCCACCGTCGCGTCTGGCTCGCCATCGCGGACCACCTCGTTCTGGGGACGTCGACGCCGAAACGGGTTCCGAAGCTCGGCGAACGCGCCCTGAGTCGTTGATCGTTACTGAAAGTTTAGTCGCGATTGAACACTTCAGCAAGGTCGCCCGAGCGGGTCAAACCAGCAGATCGACCAGTCCGATCGCGAGCAAACCCATGCTGATGACGACGTTCACCTGAAAGAAGGCGAGGTTCACCCGGCTGAGGTCGTCCGGGCGTACGATCGCGTGTTCGTAGACCAGCAACGCCGCGATCAAACCCAGACCCACGAAGTAGATGGGACCGAACGGTCCGACGACGCCGAGGCCCACCAGGCACGCGGCCATCGCGACGTGCGAGGCCGCCGCCAGTCGCAACGCGCCGACGATCCCGAGCCGTTTGGGGATGCTATGCAAGCCCGCCTGGCGGTCGAACTCGAGATCCTGACAGGCGTAGATCACGTCGAACCCGGTCACCCAGAACAGGACGGCCAGTCCGAGCAGGACCGGCGGCCAGTCCAGGTCGCCTCGCAGGGCGATCCAGGCGGCGATCGGGGCGAGCATCAAGGCCGAGCCGAGCCAGACGTGCGCCAGGCTCGTGAATCGCTTGGCGTAGGAGTAGCCGCAAATCCAGTCGAGCACGGGCAAGGCGAGCCGGAGCGGCCAGGGGTTTGGAAGAAAGAGCAGGGTTGAAGCCACGAAACCCAGGGCGCACGCCACGCAGAAGGCCGCCACCGTGGCGACCGAGAGTCGGCCGACGGGAAGGTGTCGGGTGGCGGTCCGGGGGTTGCGCGCGTCGATCTGGCGGTCGACCAGCCGGTTGAAGGCCATGGCGGTGGAGCGCGCGAAGACCATGCAGAGCAGAATCCCCAGCCAATCCCTGGGGCGGCCTTGCCAGCCCTCGGGGCCTTTCGCCGCCATCGCCGCGCCGAGCATCGCGAACGGCAGGGCGAAGAGGGTGTGGCTGAACTTGATCATGCCCAGCAGGTCAGTCAACACGCGAGGCATGGTTCAGGCTCTCCGCCGAGGGGCGACGACTCGGCCCCTTCTTTTCTTGAGTTCGCAAGATCCAGGACACCGCGAGGTCGCCGAGCGCGGGGATGACTTCGAGCAGCGTTCCGGTGGCGCGCCACGGCCAGACGAACCGCCGAGTCACGGAGAGCCGTCGTCTCGGGCGATCGATCAACCCGACGATGCGACGAGCGACCTGGTTGACCTCCGCGGTCATCCATTCGGAGGGGGCGTCCAGCATCGGATGATATTCACGCGTGGCGCTCTGGCTCACCAGCGCGTGGAAGAACTCGGTCCTCACGGGACCGGGCTCGACCAGGCAGACGGTCACGCCCTTGTGCCACAACTCGCGACGCAGGGCGTTGTTCCAGTAGGCCAGGCCCGCCTTGGTCGCGCCGTAAGCGCCCAGCGCGGGGTTGGCCAGGCAGGAGATGGCCGAGCCCACGTTGATGATCGTTCCGCGCGTTTCCAGAAGCGCGGGGATCGCCATTCTGGCCAGGAGCATCGGCGCGACGAGGTTCACCGCGAGCTGGCGACGGAGCGCCTCGGGGTCGCCGTCGGCGAAGAGGGTCGGCAGACCGAACCCGGCGTTGTTCACCAGGACGTCGAGCCTGCCGAACCGATCGAGGGTCTTCTCGACGAGCAGGCCGGGGGTGGTCGGGTCGTCCAGGTCCGCCGCGATCACCAGCGACTCGCCTCCCTGGCCCAGCGTTTCCGCCTCCGTCGCGATCCGCTGGAGTCGTTCGGAACGCCTGGCCGTCAATACGAGGTGATCGCCACGCTCGGCCAGCACCCGGGCGACCTCCGCTCCCAGCCCCGCCGAGGCTCCGGTGACCAGCACGACCTTGCGCTCGCCAACGTCGTTCATCTTCAGGAACCTTTCGCTCCGTCACGTCGGTCGGTCGGCCGGGCCCCAGCGCTCAATCAGTTCGTTGGCGACGCCCAGTTGATCGCAGACCCTCGCCACGATGAATCGGATCAGGTCGTCGAGCGTGGTCGGCCGATGATACCAGCCTGGCATCGCGGGGAGAACCACGGCCCCGGCCCGCGTGACGGCGGTGAGGTTTTCCAGGTGGATCAGACTGAGGGGGGTCTCCCTGGGCAGGAGAATCAGCTTGCGACGCTCCTTCAGATGGACGTCGGCGGCCCTGGTGATCAGGTTCGTGGTGATTCCGTGGGCGATCGAGCCCACCGTGCTCATGCTGCAAGGGGCGATCACCATCCCCGCCGTGAGAAACGACCCGCTGGCGATCCCCGCCCGGAAGTCCTCGTGATGATGGTAGACGATCGTGGAAGGGTCCAGGTCGCCGAACACCGACGGATCGAAGCGCTTCAACGCGACCTCGACGCCCAGCTCCTCCCGAAGCACCTGGGCTCCGCTGGGGCTGATCGACAGATGGACGACCCTGCCCGAGCGATTCAGAGTCCGCAGCAACTCGACCGCGAAGGGCGCGCCACTGGCCCCGGTCATGCCCAGCACGATCTCCGACGCGCTGCCGCTCATCGATGGGCCTTCGTTCCGACGTAAAGCGTGGCGATCCCCCGGGTCAGCGGGTACATCGCCGTCTCGGTCAAGCCTCGGGAGGCGAGCAGGTCGAGCATCTCCCGACCGTC
>JBFWRA010000359.1:0-5369 GCA_050249155.1 Isosphaeraceae bacterium
ACACACTCCACATCCCCGCGCGGGTGAGCGAGGCCGCGTCCTGTTGCTGGACGACTGCTTCACCACGTACAACACGCCGGAGGTCGGCAGGGCGGCGGTGGCGGTCCTGGAAGCCTCGGGTTACCGGGTCGAGCTGGCGGGGCTCCGCTGCTGCGGTCGTCCGGCGATCTCCAAGGGCTTGCTCAAGGACGCGAGGGAATGGGCCCGCGAGAACGTCGCGAGGCTGGTCGGCGCCGCCCGCGCGGGAGTGCCCATCCTCGGCTGCGAACCGAGTTGCCTGTTGACGCTGGTGGACGAGTACCGCGACTTCCGGCTTGGCCCCGACGCCCAGACCGTGGCCCGAGCCGCCCGGCTGGTGGACGACTTCGTGGCCGATCGGGACCGAGTCCCCGAGCTTCCGCTCACGGCGGGGCGCGACCGGGTGCTGCTCCACGGCCATTGCCAGCAAAAGGCCCTGGTGGGGTTGAAGGGCTCGCTCGAGGCCTTGAAGCGCGTGCCGGGCCTGGAGGTCAGGGAACTGGATTCGGGATGCTGCGGGATGGCGGGATCGTTCGGCTACGAACTGGGGCATTACGAGGTGAGCGAGGCGCTGGCCAATCGGGTGATCTTGCCCGCGCTCGCCGCCGATCCGACGGCGACCCTCGTGGCCCCCGGCTTTTCCTGCCGGAGCCAGGTTCACGGCCTCGCGGGCGTACACGCCCTCCACCCGATCGAGGTGATCGCCGGCCGGCTTGAGTGATGATTTGGCGCGGCCCGCGGGTCCGAGATCAGGCCGGGCGCGTCATCGGACCAATCCAACGTGCGAAGGTGGGGAGTGCTAAAAGCACTCCCCACCCTGGCCACACGAAAACGACCGGGGGCTAACTGGCCGGTCCCGTGGAGACTTTCGACACTGGGATGAGCGTCAAGGAACTGAGAACCGCGCCGATGTTTTTCGTGGAAAGTCCCGAATCTTGGGACATGGGGGACTTCCGTATCGCCGATGACGTGATATCGTGGAATTCGGCGAAACCGCCTCGCGCGGGTTCCCCAAGAGAGTCACTTCGTCTGGTCCGCCACGTATGATCACCGGGAATTATCTCGATTTCGTCGGTTTTTTCGGGGACTGAATCATGGCCCGACGTTCGCGCCACGCGTTCACATTGATCGAGTTGTTGGTCGTCATCGCGATCATCGCCGTTCTGATCGCCCTTCTTTTGCCCGCCGTTCAGGCCGCCCGCGAGGCCGCGCGTCGGGCCCAGTGCGTCAACAATCTGAAACAACTGGGGTTGGCGGTCCACAACTACCACGACGTCAACAACAGCTTGCCCCTGGGCCGGGTCTACGGCCCCAGGCCGGGCCGGGCCGCGACCGATTTTCCCACCATTTTCGCCGGGGCCCAGAACACGACCTGGTTCATCCTGATGCTTCCGCAGTTCGAGCAGTCCGCGCTCTACAACGCCTTCAACTTCGATCTGGGCGCGGAGGGGCCGGTCAGCCCGCTCCCGTTTGGGTTCTTCGCCAACTCGACGGTCTCGGCGACCAAGATCAGCGTGTTCCAGTGCCCCAGCGATCGTGAGAACAAGTTCCAGATCAACCCCGGTTACGCTGGAGGCGTCCTGAGCTCGGTGATCTTGACCAAGGGCAATTACGCCGTCAGTTGGGGGAACACCAACTGGGGTCAATCCTTCTCCACGGGGCTGGCCTCCCAGTACCTTCCCTCGGCCTTCGGGCACAGGTCCATCAGCCTGAACGCGATCACCGACGGCACGAGCAACACCGTCTTCGTTGGCGAGGTGCTCCAGGGCGCCATCGGTGACGTGCGCGGGGTCATGTGGTCCAGCGTCTCGGGTGGGGCGTCGTTCATGACCCGTTACACACCCAACGGGCTGCGCGACTTCCTCAACCTTCGCCACGGGGCCGACTGGATGCCGAACGCCCCTGGCCTGTTCTGCGTCAGCGAGCCGGTTCAGCAACTCCCCTGCACTTCCGGCGCGGGCGACTCCGACGCCTTCGCTGGTTCTCGAAGCCGTCACCCCGGCGGCGTCAACGTGGCGCTGGGTGACGGTTCGGTCCGGTTCATCAAGAACACGATCAACCACACGGTCTGGATCGGCCTGAACACGATCTCCAGCGGAGAGGTCATCAGCGCCGACTCATACTGACCCCCGCCCCCGAACCCATTCCAACGCGCCGCGGGCCGTCGCCTACCCCTGGTGACGGCCCGCGTTTCTCACTCGACGGATTCACTCGCTCTCAGGATCGATCCCCAGGGCGCGGAGCCGTTCGGCGAGCCGGTCGGCACGGCGTCGTTCCTCGTCCGCGCGTTCTCGTTCGAGATCAGCTCTGCGACGTTCGTCGTCGGCGCGTGCGCGTTGGGCTTCAACGGTTTGGAAGAGTTCGAGATAGGTCTGGAAGGGCCGCCCGTCGGGACGGATGAGTCGGAGGGTCTCGGGATCGAGGTCGAACCGGACGCCGAGCCTCGGGCTGGTCCAGCCTCGCATGTCGGGGATGGGTTGGAGGGTGCCGTCGTGGTCGTCCCTGAGCCAGCCGTCCAGGGCGACGGCGTCGGGGTCGTAGAGGTAGTATTCCTCGACGCCGTGGCGTTGGTAGAAGTCGCGTTTTCGGTTCATCTCGTCGGGGGAGTTGCCCGGGGAGAGGACTTCGAAGACGACCTGGGGTGGGATGCAGCCCTCTTCCCACTGTTTGTAGGAGCCGCGGTATCCCTTGGGACGCCCGAAGGCGACCAGGGCGTCGGGTGCGGCTCGGGTCTTGGGTTCGCCCTCGACGGGATACCAGAGGAGGTCGCCGGCGACGAAGACGTCGGGGCGATCGGCGAAGAGGGCTTCGAGACCTTCCTTGATGGTGACGATCCACTGGAACTGGAGGGTGTTCTCGGCCATGGGCCGCCCGTCGGAGTCGGGGTAGACCAGTGACGGGATTGCCGGTGGCGTGGCGCGAGTGCTCATGGCCTCGGGGCTCCCCGGCGGTCTCCAAACCCGAAGACCGTCCGTGCGGTCATTTTACCATGACGTCGGATCACCCGCGCGGGCGGTTCTCCGCTCGGCTCGGGTTGAGGACGAAGTCCTGGTGAAGGCCAGGCATCCTTCCGTGTCCTCGGTGTGCCGTTCGCGCCGGATGCCCGGGTCAAAGCCTGCGTGACCCGGATTCGCCCTGGCGGTTGATCGAAGCGGCTCGGGTCGATCGCTGGTCAACCCAGGAATCGCGGGCGAGTCCGGGCCACGCTTCGCTTTGACCCGGGCACCCTGCGCCCGTTCCTCCGTTGTAGGGTCCGCTATTGCGGACCAATCCGAGCGGTTCCCGAGCCAAACGCATGGAAATGGAAGAGGTCCGCGATAGCGAACCCTACCAACTCAGTGCCAGTTGGCACCCTCGGCGCTGGAGACCCAGCCCATGACGGTCTGGGCGATGCGGTCCAGCGGGGTGACGAACTTCGCGGCGCCGCGGCGGATCGCCTCGCGGGGCATTCCGAAGACCGTGCTGGTGGCTTCGTTCTGCGCGATGGTCAACGCGCCGGCCTCGCGCATTTCCAGGAGGCCGCCGGCCCCGTCGTCCCCCATGCCCGTCATGATGATCCCCGCGGCGAACGGCCCCGCGGCCTGCGCGGCGGATCGGAACAGCACCTCCACGCTGGGCCGGTGCCGGCAGACCGGCGGTCCATCGGCCAGCTCGACGCGGTAGCCCGTTCCGGTCCTGCGGATCAGGCCGTGGACGTCGCCGGGGATCACCAGCGCCTTTCCTGGCGTGATCGGGTCGAGGTGCTTGGCCTCGGAGACTTTCAGTTCGATCGCCGGGTCGTTATCCAGGCGGGCGGCGAACGCGCCGGTGAAGTCCGGCGGCATATGCTGAACCACCACGATCCCGGGGGCGTCCCTGGGGAACCCGGTGAGCAGCTTCTGAACGGCCTGGACCCCCCCGGTGCTGACGCCCACCGCGATCAGGCGCTCCGTCACCCCCGCGCGCGGGACGTGGGGAAGCTTGGGGAGCACCGAGTCGGCCGAGAGGCGCGAGTCGGCGGTCGTCGGTTTGTCCTCTTTCATCGGGAGCCGGCCGGCGCGCGCGGCGTTGCGGACGCTTTCCAGGAAGTTGTGCGACCACGCCGCCATCTTCACGGGGTCGCGCCAGTCCGGCTTGGCGATGACCTCCAGGGCTCCCATCTGCAAGGCGGTGACGGCGCGCTCGGCCTGGTCGGTGCAGAGGACCACTGGCATCGGGAACTGTCGCATCAGTTTGCGGAGGAACGTCAGGCCGTCCATCCGCGGCATCTCGACGTCCAGCACGATCACGCCGGGGACGCTCTTGCTCAACAGGTTGACCGCTTCATAGGGATCGGCCGCGAGGATCACGTGGAACCGGGGGTCGGTCTCGATGACCGACTTGATCCGTTGTCGGGCCACGGCGCTATCGTCGACGACCATCACGTCGATCGGAGCGCCGAGGGAGGCCGCGGGGCGTGGCGTTTCCGGCGTGGTCATGGTGGTCACGCCTCCTTCCGGAAGACCGAGGGGGATTGCTTCCTGAGCGCCGCGGGTACGTAAGGCAGGATCTCCCCGTTGCCGATCGCCAGCCAACCGCCGGGACGGAGGTGTTGAGCCAGGCGGTTGAACAGCTCCATGCGCTCGTCCTCGGCGAAGTAGATCGAGACGTTGCGGCAGAAGATCATGTGGAAGTCCGCGGGCAGCGGCCACGACTGGCTTCGCAGGTCGAGGTGGCGGAACCGGACGAGGTCTCGGACCTCGGGAACGACCCGGTAGGAACCGGAGCGGGGACCGGTGCCACGGAGAAAGAACCGGCGGAGGCGGGGCGGACTGACGCCTCGAAGTTCCCGGTCGTGATAGATCGCTCGGGCGGCGGTTTCGATCGCCTCGCGACTGAGGTCGCTGGCCCAGATCTCGACGCGCTGGGTGGTGAGGTTGGGGATCACCTCGGCCAGGGCCATCGCCATGCTGAACGGTTCTTGACCGGTGGAACAGCCGGCCGACCAGAGCCGCACCGTGGTGCCGGGTTGCTCCTTGAGGTACGCGGTGACGCGCTCGGCCATGAACGTGAAGTGCGCCGGCTCTCGAAAGAAGGCGGTATGGTTGACGGTGCTCAGGTCGATCAGGAGTTGCGTGCCAGGTCCGTTGGGATCGACCTTGAGCACGCGGTCGTGAAACTGGTTGAAGCTGCTAAACCCCTTGGCCTGGAGCTTGGACCGGAGCCTGGCCTGGAGCAGGCCCATGCGGTGGGTTTCGAGCGTGATTCCGATCTGGTTGCGGAGGAAGACGACGATGGGCGCGAATTCGCGTTCCGACCAGTGTTCGTCTCCTGGTGGTCCGGGTGGTCCGGGGGGGGCGGGCAGGTCCGGGTACGCCACGTCAGAAGCCCCC
>JBFWRA010000360.1:0-5365 GCA_050249155.1 Isosphaeraceae bacterium
CGTCTCAGCCCCTCGCGTGACCGAGCGGTGAGTTTGTCAATGTTGGGAAGGGCGTATTCCAGGTCGATCCGTTCGGAGGTCTCTCGCACCTGGGCGAGGATCTCCGGGGCGTGGACTTCCAGCGTGGCGTCCCCCTCGCGGTAATGTTCGATGAGCTGGCGGAGTGCCGACAGGTCGCGTTGAAGGACGGCCATGTCGTTGCTGACGAAGGCCAGGGGATTGTTCACCTCGTGGGCGAAGCCAGCGACCATCTGGCCCAGGGCGGCGAGCTTCTCGGCCTGGACCAGCTGCACCTCGGCCTGCTTCAGGGCGTCGTGAGCCTTGCGCTCGTCGTCGGCGGCCTCGCGGAGCCTGGCGTTCTGGTCGCGAAGCAAGACCTCGGCGGTCTTTCGCTCGGTGACGTCGCGGCAAACGATCACTCCGCCGGCGGGTCGGCCGTCGGGCCGAAACAGGGGACGGGCGTTGATCAGAACCCAGGCCCCTTCCGGGTTTCGAGCGTGTCGCACGAACATTTCGACGTCGTTGACGGACTCTCCTCGAACGGCCCTGGTCAGGGGGAGTTCGTCGGCGGGGAACGGCGTGGTGGCGTCGGGCAGGAACAGGCCGTAGCGTTCCGACCAGTCCTCCGAGGTCGTGTCGGTGGCTCCCAGGCCGAACATCCGTTCGGCGGCCGGGTTGAATTCGAGGAACCGTTCGTGTTCGTCGGCCATGATCACGCCGTCGGCCATGTTGTCCAGGACCGATCGGAGGATCGCGGACTTTTCGCGAAGCGCTCCCTCGGCCTGTCGCCTCGCGGTGACGTCCGTCGCGATCCCGCAGACCGCGAAGGGATTGCCGTCCGGTTCGGCCAGGGGAAACCGCAACACGTGCAGGATCGTCGGCGGGTTCGCGCCCTCGACTCCTGGGACCACCTCTTCCTCCTCGATCGGCCGGCCCCCGACGGCCGCGGCGAGATCCGCGGCGCGGCGCGCCTTGGCTCGCTCGGGCTCGAACAGGTCCGCGTCGGTCCGCCCCGTCGCCCTTCCCGGGACGATCCCGAACAGCGTCTCGAACGGTCGGTTGACCAGTAAGTAGCGCCCCTGGATATCTTTGATATAAACAGGCGAAGGCCAGTTGTCGAGCACGGCTTGAAGCAGCTCGCGTTGCTCGCGCAACTCCTGCTCGGCCTGTTTGCGGGGAGTGACGTCGCGCGTGGCGCACTGGATCTCGGTCACGGCGGCGGTGGTCGGCTCGCGGATCGCCCGCGCGGTCGTTTCGAGCCAGACGAACGATCCGTCGGGGCGTCTGGACCGGAGCGTGACGGCCCGCGGTTCGTCCGATTCGAGCATCAGCGCGTGGGCCTGGCGGACATGGTCCAGGTCGTCGGGATGAATGAGTTCGTAAGGGGAACGACCCAGGAGCTCTCGAGGAAGGTAGCCGGTGACCGGCTTGCTCGCCGGGGAGACGTAGAGGTAGGTGCCGTCGGGAGCGTGACGGCTAATCATGTCGGTGGCGTTTTCCGCGAGCAGGCGGTATTGCCGCTCGCTCTCGCGGAGGGCCTCCTCGGCGCGTCGGGCTCGGGTCACGTCGCGCAGAATGACCGCCACCCGGTCGGTCTCGGACCCTTCCGAGGGGACCGGCGCGAACACGCATTCCAGCACGCGCGTTGGGGCTCCGCCGGAGGACTCGATTCGGACTTCCTCGACCGAGGGGCGTCCCGTCCCCGCGACTCCGTCACATCCCCGACGGATGACCCGAAGGACTTCCTCGGGCACGCCCAGCGCGCCCCACGAGGGGGAGGCGGCTCGATCGCTCTGGAGACCGGCGCGCAAAAGCATGCCCGAGCGGTCGCAAAGACCCACGGCTTCCGGGAGCGCGCCGGCGCTGACGTCGGCCAGGACCACCCCCGGCCGCGACCGGCCGGCACCTTCGCTGTTGGTGATCATCATGTCCAGCGTCCCCCGCGCCCCGGTGGACCAGCTTCGACCCAGCCCCGACGGTGAATCGACCCTCACTGACAATTATCGGGCCGGCGACCGCCTCCGCCAACCTATTCGGCCCCCGGAGTCGGGGATTGGCCACGATCCGAGCCGGATCGGGGGCCGCGGTGACGTCCTCGCCCTGGGCCGAGGCCCTGGGATCCCCTATTCCTTCAAGGGCGGATACAGGGCGTGGCCCGACACGGCCAGCGGCAGTTTGAAGATCGACTTGCCCGCGGTGACGTAAAGGATCTTGCGATCCGGACCTCCGAAGGCCAGGTTCGTGATCACGTCTTCGGGGATGGGAACGCGGCCGAGGAGTCGGCCCTCGGGCGTGATGACGTAAACGCCTGGTGGAACGTCGGCGGTCTCACCGTCGTGCCTGGGGATGCCGATGCCCGCGGCGACCCAGAGGTTGCCGGCGGTGTCCAGCCGCAGTCCGTCCCCTCCCCGACCCTTGCCGAAGTCGTATACCAGGCGACGGCTGCCCGGCGCGACGGCTCCGGCGTCGGTCAGACCGAACGCCCAGATCTTGCGATTGCCGCCAGGTCTGGCGTGGGAGTCGATCAGGTACAGGGTTTTCGCGTCGGGGGTCAGGGCCAGACCGTTGGGCCGCTCGATCTCGGGTTGAGAGAGGATGCGGGTGACCGAACCGTCGGGGTCGATCCGGTAGACGGCCTCCGCGTCGAGTTCAAGGGACGAGCGGTCGTCGCCATAGTACGGATCTGTGAAGTAGATCCGTCCGCGCGCGTCCGCGACCACGTCGTTGGGGGCGTTGTACCGCTTGCCCTGGTAGCGCTCGGTCAGAACCTCGACCGCGCCGGTGGCGGGGTCGGAGCGCACCACCCGTCGGCGGCCGCCAGGGCCTTGCTCGGCCCCTTCGCAACTGACGAGCCTTCCGAGGTGGTCGAAGGTGTTTCCGTTGGTCCGGCCGCTGTCCTCGCGAAAGACGCCGAGCACACCCTCGGGGGTCAGGGTGTGGATGCGGTTGCCGATGAGGTCGCTGAAGTAGAGAACGCCCCGGGCGTCGACGGCCGGCCCTTCGAGAAAGCTCGTGCGAGCGGCGACCGAGACCGAGGCGCTCGGGGCGAGCAGGGCGGAGGGAAGGGGGGCGTCGGCGGGTCCATCGGCGGCGGTGGCGGACAGGGCCGAGGCGAGCGTCAACGCGGCCGCGGCGGGGAGACTCTTCGGCGGCGTGGGCATGAATCCAGGCTCCCAGGGCGGCCAGAGGCGCGGGGCCCGAAGGCCAGACCTTGGACCTTCCCGATCGCCACCACGACCGCCGTCGGTAGCTTGCGGCACGCCTCGCCCGATTGCAACGGAGCGTCGGGCGGGATCAGTCCCTGGCCAGTTCGCGAAGCATCGGCCGCAATTCGGCCCAGAGCTGGTTCTTGACCCGGATTCCCCAGGGGCTGACCAGGCGGTCGGGCACCTTCTCGGTGGCCGTCGACGAGATCACGCCGACGCTCAGCTCACCATCGGTGAAATACGCCTGGTTGACGTCGTTGCGGCTGGAGAGCGTCGGCCCGGCCCCAGTGACCTGGTAAATCTCGGTCAGACGGAACGCGTCGCTCAGATCCTCGATCAGTCGGTCCCGTTCCTCGTCGACGTCGGGTGCGATTCGGTGACTGCCGAGGCCCGAGGATTTGTCGCTGGACGTGGGCCCCAGATCCAGGCTCACCGACCCGATCCAGAGGGGACGGCCTCCCATCCCCAGTTCGCTGGCCCGCCACAGCCGCAAGGCCCGACGGCCAGGCTTGTCCTCGGCCAACGGTTTCTCGAACAACAAATCCTGACGGCGACCGAAGAGGTAAAGGTCCGCCAGCGTGGCTGACGGATACCGCATCGACTTCAGCGAATCCTTGGCGAACTTCAAACCGATTTGAAACGTGGAGGGATCCGAAGGCTTCCACCCCGCCGCCACCAGGGCCCGAATCACCTCCCAGTCCGCCCCGAGGAGCCCCACGTTCAGCGGGTCGCTGGGCGCGTTTTGTCGCGAGAGGGTGTGCTTCGGAGCCTCGGAGAGCTTGAAGTGGTGTTCGTAGTGCCGCCAGAAGATCGGGGTGACGAACGTGACCAGCATCAGGAAGAGAACGACCAGCAACGCCAGCGCGGCCAGTCCTCGACCCGCCAGGCGCATCATCCTGACGACCCGGGGCACCTCGCGCGCGGGGCGCTCGTCCACGCTGGTCTCACCCAGAATCCGGCTGGCGACCGCCGAGGTGCCGGGCACGACCCCTTGAGGAATCGGGATCGCGAGCCGTGGCGGGGCTGGCTCGGCATCCTCCGCGGGGCTCTCCGGCTCCTCGTTCCGCTGAGGGAGAATGGCCGCGGGCGTTGGAACTGGCGAGGAGAACCCCTGGGGCCGCGCCTCGGTCGAATCCGGGGTCGCCGCCGCCGCGAAGTGTCGAGTCAGCGTCCGGAAGGTTTCGATCCTGGCGGCGGGGACGTTGGGAAAATCCTCCCACAGGAACACCTTGAACGCCGCGTCCCCGCCTCGGTCGAAGAACTGGAACGAGTGCGTCGTGTGGGTCGAGTCGTGCCCCGTCTTCTCGACCGCGTAGATCGTCGCGATCTCCTCGGGCAGGATGTGCATGTCCAGCGTCTCGGTCTGGACGTTGAAGAACGGGCCGCTCTCCGAGAGCCCGCCAAAGACGCCGACCGTCTCCATGACCGCCGCCTTGCTCCGCACGAAGACCCGAACGGGGCCCAGGTTGGGCAGGGCGTTCATCAGTTCGCGGAAGGTCCCGTCGCGCAGACGGGTGATGGGCCATCCCCCCACCAGGGCCTCGACCACGGCCTGCTCGGACACCCGGAACTTTCGGGCGGCCATCATCGTCATCCGCGAACCGTCGTTGCGGAAGTACTGGCGGATCGCCTCGGTGGTCGCGGTCGCCAGGCGGGCCGGCGGCGTCAGGGTCGTGGTCGTGGTGGTGGTGTCGTCGTCAACGGTTGCCATCAATCTCGATCCACGTGGCCAGGTCGTCGCTCGAGGAGGGGTCCGCTCTGGCTCGCACGAAAGGCTTCGCCGAGGGCGAACGGGTCCGCGGTGGCGGACCCTACCGCTATGCTACTTCATGATGACCGACGGCAAGCGGGGGGAACAAGCGAAATCTCCCGGCGGACGCCTCGTCCCCCGTCACCGTTCCGTGGAGACCCGGCCCATGACCGAGAAAGTCCGCGACCACCTGGCGAATGAGCGCACGTTTCTGGCCTGGGTCCGGACGGCTCTGGGCCTGATCGGGTTCGGCTTCGTGCTGGCACGGATGGGTTTGTTCCTCCAGGAGATGACCGGCCGGGCCGTCGCGCTGGAGCGGGAAGACCCACCGGGGACGGGGCGGGAGTTCCTCGTCGCGGGGGTGGTGTTCCTGGTGGTGGGGACGGTCCTCTCGGCCTGGTCGGGCTGG
>JBFWRA010000361.1:0-5351 GCA_050249155.1 Isosphaeraceae bacterium
TTGGCCTTGCCCTCGGAGGCGACCATCACCTGGCTCAGGCCGTCGGTGAAGTCGGCCCAGCGCCTGCTGCGGTTCGGGCCGAACGCGGCGCGGTTTTCCGGGCCCCGGAATCCTCCCCAGACGAACCAGTCCCCCATCGTCCAGCCGTAGTTCGTCACGTTCGAGACGCCCAGGTTCGCCGGGGCCGGCCGGGGGTCGACCTCGCTCGGGCAGATCAGCACGGCGACGTTCTGGCTGGCCACGGTGACGTTCTGGGGGCTCTCGCCCGAGTGGTCGAAGTTGATGGCGTGGAACATCGCCCCCTGTTCCATCACGGGCAAGAGCCTGCCGTGAACGCTCCAGCCGATCCACCAGGTGACGACGTTGCCCGTGCCCGAGAGCACTCCGGACGGGGGCAGCGCCCCGACGATCGTCTCGTAGTTGTGCAGCCCCAGCCCCAGCTGCTTCAGGTTGTTCACGCACTGAACGCGCCGGGCCGCCTCCCTGGCCGATTGCACCGCGGGCAGCAGCAACGCGATCAGCACCGCGATGATCGCGATGACGACCAGAAGCTCGATCAAGGTGAACGCGGGGCGGGTGCGCGTGCGTGAGCGTGAGCGAGGCATGGCGGGAAGGCTCCGGTCGTGGGCGCGGCGCGGTGTGGGAGCGACCGAGCATCGCGGACCGGAAGGGCCCTGTCAAACAATGACTCGATGACGATTCGGAGAAGAACCTTGTGTCCGTCGTTCAGAAGTCCTTCAACGCGCTGGCCTCGTCGTCGTGGACGTCGAGGAGTCGGTCGAGGTGGCTGGCGTGCAGGACGTCGCGCACCGCGGGCAGCAAGCCGCAGAGGCGGAGCTTGCCCTTGGCCTTGGCCACGGCCTTGTGAAGTCGGACCACCTGCGCGATCATCGAGCTGGAGACGAACCGAACGCCGTCGAACGAGAGGATGAGCTTCGGTTCCTCCTTGCCCTCGATGAGCGCCATCAGGGCCTCGCCGGCCTTGGTGCTGGCCTCTTCCGACTGAAGATACGGGTTGGTGAACCCCACGACGTTCACGCCGGCCTTGCGGCGGATGACAAGCTGATCGTCCGGGTCGTGCGCCGTCGACATGGGTGGGTCCCTCGCTCAAGCAAAGAAAACGCCCCTGTTTTCCTTCTGGTATAGCCGACTTCGGGCCGGATCGCCAGACGTCCGTCGGCCCGAGCGACACATGCGCGGAATCATTTATGATCAATAGTTAAAGTAAGGGCGACGCCTTCCCCACGTCCTTCGCCGATCGCGAATCCACCGGCGGCGAGTCCGAATTCCGTAGGGTCCGCGATCGCGGATCCTACAACGAATTAAAACATAAAAATTTATAGAATCCATCCGACGCTCAGGGTAGGCCGGCGCGCTTGCGGGCGACCCACTCCACGGTCATCACCGCCAGGAACAGCAACAGCGCTCCGGGCGAATCCCACAGCGGGGTCTCCTCGGTACGCTCCCTCGGGCGGTTTCGGGCTCGGAGCGATTCGGGCAGGGCGGCGGCCTCGTGGTCGGCGAGGACCCGACCCCCCGTCGCGCTGGCGAGTCGGTCCAGGGCGTCGCGCGCCGCGGCCAGCTCGACCCGTTCGGGGCCGTCGCGCCCGACGACCTCCAGCGCGGCCTCGGGAACCTTTCCCTCGGCGTTCGGCTCCAGTCCCAACGCCCCGGTCAGCCCGGGGGCTTCCAGCCGGATCACGTACGACCCCACGGGCAGGCCAGGCCCGACCCCTTCGAACGTCCGGGGACGCCCCGGCACCGACCGCAACGGAACCACCGTCACCGCCTCGGCCGACGCCGACAGATCGGCGCGAAAGACCCGGGCCGCCAGCAGGGTCTCGGGGCCGACGCCGGGGACGCCCTCGCTGATCCTCGCTTGCAGGCGGATCGGCTCGCGTTCCGCGGCGGTCGGTTTCAGAGGTCCGAATCGCACCAGCGCGTTGCCCGAGGCGAGCCGGCCGGCGGCGGCCCAGCGGACGATCTGGCCCCAGAACCGGTGGTGATAGGCGTCTCCCACCCGGTGCCGCCATCGCCAGGTGCCGTCGGTCCCGACCCACAGGACCTTGCCCAGGCCGTAGGGCTGGACGGCCAGGAGCGTCGCGGAGGGGTCGCCGCCGGCCGTCGCCAGGACCGTCGCCCCGGGCTTGGCGCGGCCTCCGATCGACCAGGGCAGGGGGGGGAGCCCTTCCCAGCGCTGGCGCGATTCCTCGACGTCGGCCCCGAGTTGGAGCATCGGCCAGGCCGAGGCGTCGGCCAGGGCCTCGGCCGTCGGGAGGAAGGGGGTGCCCGGGGGCAGCGCGGGGTGCGCGGGGTCCCCCGCCCCTGGCTCGACGGGCAGCGCGCGGAGATCGACCACGGGAGCGAGGGCCCGGGAAGTCTCGGTGGCCGCCAGTCCGGTCGAGCCGCGAGGTCCGGGGTTCAGCACGAGGGTTCCGCCTCGCCCCGAGACGAATCGATCGAGCCGCGCCCAGGACTCGTCGGGGAAATCCTCGGCGGAGACGTCCCCGAGCAGGATCGCGTCGAACGCGCCGAGGGGGTCGGCCTCGGTCGGGTCGGCGGCCTGGGGGAGCGTGGTGGCGTAGGTGAAAACCGGCTCGGCGGTCAGGCCGGGCCTGGGCTGCTGGAAGAGGACCGCCTCCAGGCTGACCCTCGGGTCGCGCGCCAGGGCGTTGCGGAGGTAGCGGAACTCCCAGCGCGCCTCACCGTCGACGAGCAGGACCTTCGCCTTGTCGTCGGCCACCTGGACGACCGCGGTCCGTCGGTCGTTGTCGGGCCGGGCGTCCCCCTCCATGGGGGAGACCGAGACCGTCAAGGGGACCCGGCCCGGCGATTCCAACGGCACGCGAAACGAAACCGTCGGGCGCGTGCCGTCGTCGGGCGCGCGCGTGACCTGGCGCAGGGGCTCGGCCCCGGGTCGCTCCAGGGTCACCGCGACGTCGAGCCCGGCGTAGCCGTCGAGCTTGAGGACCGCCTGGACCGTCGCCGTGTCTCCCTGATAGACCGACTCCGGGGCCTTCAAGGCCGCGACGGCCGCGTCGCGAGGGGGGCGCGTCGAGCCGATCAGGACCGGGAAGACCGGCACGCCGCGCGCGGCCAGGCGGTCGATGACCGGGCCGGGGTCGTCCCCCGCGTTGCGTCGGCCGTCGGTCAGGAGCGCCACGCCGACCACCGGCGCGGCGGGGTCGTTTCCCTTGAGCGCCTCCCCCAGCGCGGGGAGCCAGTCGGTGGCCGTCGCGGCGGGGTCGCCCTCCGGCGCGGGGGCCTGCAACGTCGCGGCCAGGGCGTCGAGCGAGGCCGGGGCGGCGTCCCTGGCGAAGGCCCAGACCTCGACCGCGTGGTCCGTCGCCAGCCTGGCCAGGGGAGCCCGTGGACCGTCGATCAGCCGTCGGGCTACCTCGCGACGGGTCAGGGTGTCGATCGGGTCGCCGGGGCTGAGGCCCAGCGTCGCGGTCAGCCTGGCGCGTTCGTCGGCCGTCCGGCCGGGGTCGGCCGTGCCCATGCTCTCGGAGACGTCCACGGCGAGCAGGACCCGCCCCCGGACCGTCTCCCGGACGGTGGTCTCGGCGATCGGCTCGAACAGGGCGGTGACCAGCGCGCCCGCCGCGGCCAGCCGCAAGGCGAGCAAGCCCAGGCCCACGCGACGGGGGACGAGCCGCCGTTCCTCGCGGTACAGCCAGATCAAGAGCGCCGCGGCGACCACCCCCGCGATCAGCCAGTAGACGCCCCAGCCTCCCCCAGCCAGCAGGAGCCGGCGGCCGCCGGGCAGGTCGAGGGTCATCAGGCGGGGCTCCTGGTCGTCTCGGGCGTGGCGTGGCGAGGGGTGGGACGGGCCAGAGGTCGAACGAGGTCGGCCCTTCCATTCCCTCGGTCGGTCGTGGTCAAGGCGAGACTGAGGAATCGGCCGGGAATCACGTCCCGGTTTCTCGATGGATCAGGGTGCCACGGGTTCGGAGGACCGAACCTCGTGGCACCCTCGGCTCGCTCCACAAATCGGGACGTTCTTCTCGGCTTGTCCCTTATCTTACGCACCCGAATCTCGCCCCCGCCACCCCTTGTCGCACATCGCCTTACCTGGCCGCGTGACGCGTTGTCGCGATCGACCTGGCCTTCTATGGTTACCCGCGGTGTGTTCTTTTCCGAAAGCGCGAGAACGGAGTGGGGCCCCCCGATGAAACTGAAGCCGCGCCGCCGCCGTCAACTTCGATTGTCGCTGGAGTGTCTCGAGTCGCGTTTGAACCTGTCGACGTTCGCCGAGCCGGTGAGCCTTCTTAGCGTCGGCGGGGTCCTCGACGTCACGTTGAGGGCTCACGAGTCCAGCCAGGTGATCGAGGTGGGGAACCCGTCGAATCCGACGGCGCCCGGCGTGCCGACGCTCGTGGACGGATTCTTGACCTACGCCTGGACGGTCCACACGGGGATCGCGTCGAACGGCCAGACCACCGGCGACGGCTCGATCGGGCCGACGCTGCGCGTCAACCCCGGGGACGTCCTGCGGATTCGCCTGGTCAACGACCTGGAGGACGTCACCCCGGTGACCCAGGCCGGGGGGGACCAGCCGACGAACCTGCACACCCACGGGCTGATCATCTCTCCGGCGGGCAACTCCGACAACGTGCTGCTCAACGTCCCCGCCGGTTACACCAATGATTATGAGTTCCAGATCCCCCTGGACCAGGAGCCTGGCGTCAACTGGTATCACCCACACCGCCACGGTTTCGTGGCCGACCAGGTGTACCGCGGCCTGATGGGGTTCCTGGTCGTCGGATCGGCGGATAACGACATCGACCAGGTCCGGAATCTGCCGACCCGCTTGATGGTGATCCAGGCCCAGACGATCGTGAACGACCCCTCGACCGGCCGGCCGACGCTCGCCCCGCTGGGCACCAGCGCCTCGGGCGCTCTTCAACTCACGGTCAACGGTCAGTACATGCCCGAGCTTCAGATGGAGGCCGAGACGGAGGTCTGGGTCGGCCTGCAGATCGACCCGCGCGACCTCGTTCGGACGTTCATCCCCGACCCCTCGGTGCCTCCCTCGCAGTGGAACATGGACGCCCCGAGCAACCAGCCGACCTTCTACGTGGCCCAGGACGGCTCGGCCTTCCCCATGACCGTGGAGAAGGCCCGCGTGGCCCTGGCGCCCGGCAAGCGGGTCAGCGAGGTGGTGGCCGCCCCCCCCGGGGGACAGGAACGCACGTTCGTCGGCGCGGCGATCACCCCGACGGCCGTCCCGGTCCCCTACTACCAGCCGCTGATCAAGATCAAGGGGTTCGGCCAGGGGGGCGACCCGGCCGCCTGGCAGAACCTTCCGCTGACCAGCCCGACGATGCAATACGAGAACCTCTCGCTGG
>JBFWRA010000362.1:0-5350 GCA_050249155.1 Isosphaeraceae bacterium
GCGCAAGACGACGCGGCCCTCGGCGATGGGCGAGGCGATTCAGGAGTCCGAAGCGGCGGCCTCGAACGCCAACTGACCCGTCGAGGCGATCGCGGAACCGTCCCGGAAACGTCGGACGGGAGCCAGGGACTAGTCGAGGATCGTGTTCCGGGTTATCGTGTTCGGCACGACGACCCCCCCCGGCCCCGTCGCGGCGATCGTGTCGCTCGGGCCGGGATTGACCGCCGACCCCTCGACGCGCCCCGGGAGTGCCCCGTCCATGTCGTCCCATTCCGCCTCGCCGGAGCAGGCCAGGTCGGCCGCTCCGGAGTTCCGCCCCTATCTGGCGGAAACCGAGAACGTTCCCGAGTTGACGGTCTCGGCGGTCGCGCTGGGAACGATTTTGGGAATCATCTTCGGCGCGTCCTCGCTTTACCTGTTCCTGAAGGTTGGGATGACGGTCTCCGCGTCGATCCCCGTGGCGGTGCTCTCGATCACGATCTTCCGGGCGTTCTCCAACGCCTTTGGCACCCGCCGGGCGACCATCCTGGAGAACAACGTCGTTCAGACCGCGGGGTCGGCCGGGGAATCGATCGCCTTCGGCGTCGGGGCCACGATGCCCGCCCTCATGATCCTGGGCTACGACCTCGACCCGATCCGGGTCTTGATGGTCTCGGTGCTCGGCGGCCTGCTCGGCATCCTCATGATGATTCCGTTGCGCCGGGCGTTCATCGTCAAGCAACACGAGAGCCTGCCTTATCCAGAAGGTAAAGCCTGCGCCAAGATCCTGATCGCGGGAGAGCAGGGGGGAGCGAGCGCCCGAACGGTCTTCACCGGTTTCGGCCTGGCGTTCGTTTACCAAACGCTCATGGAGGCGATGCGGCTCTGGAACCGCGAGCCCGCCCAGACCATCACGGGCGTTCAGGGTTACGACAAGGCCGTCGTCGCGATGGAGGCGTCTCCCGCGCTGCTGGGCGTGGGTTACATCATCGGGCCTCGGGTGGCGTCCGTGATGGTCGGTGGAGGGTTGCTCGCCTCGCTCGTCCTGGTCCCGGCCATCGCGTTCTTTGGCGGAGGACGAACCACTCCTCTGCCCCCCGCCACCGCGCTGATCTCGGACATGGGGGCGGGGGACATCTCCCGGACCTACGTCCGCTACATCGGCGCGGGGGCGGTCGCCGCGGGTGGCATCATTAGCATGTGCCGGGCCCTTCCCTTGATCCTGGGCTCGATCACCGGCGGGTTTCGAGCGATGGGCGCGAAAGGGGCCGTCGACCCCTCGTCTGGAATGCGAACGCATCGGGATCTTCCGACGTCGTTCGTCCTGTTCGGCTCGCTCGCCTTGATCGGAGCGATCGCGGCGTCCGACCTGATCCCCACGGGAGTGGTCGGTCGCGTCGTCGGGGCGTTGATGATCCTCGGGTTCGGGTTCATGTTCGTCACGGTGAGTTCCCGGATCACGGGCGAGATCGGCTCCTCCTCCAACCCGATCTCGGGGATGACGATCGCCACGCTGCTCTTGACCTGCCTGATTTTCGTACTTCTGGGGTGGATGGGCCCCGAGTATCGCGTCACGGCGCTCTCGATCGCCGGGGTGGTCTGCGTCGCCTCCTCGAACGGCGGCACGACCTCGCAGGACCTCAAGACGGGCTACCTCGTTGGGGCGACCCCGTGGAAGCAGCAGGTCGCCATCCTCGTGGGGGCCCTGATCTCCGCGGTGGTGATCGGTTGGACGTTGATTCAATTGAACAGTCTTTCGGAAATCGTCACGAGGAAAGCGGAGTACCTGCCCAAGGTCAACGCCCCGGTCACGACCCTGGAAGAGGCCCAAACCGGGAGCGACGGCCAGGAATACAAGGTCTGGCGGGTGACGAGCCCGATTCCCGGCGTGGAGCCCGGGGTGTATCGCGTGGACCCCACCACCGGCGCGGCGGTGGAGCGAGTCGACCCGGGAATTGGAGGGGTCCTGAAGTATCGAGACGACGACCCCGAACAAAGGAGCGAGGTCAAGAAGTTCAATCCGCCGCAGCCCGCCCTCTTCGCCACGATCATCGACGGCATCTTGACTGGGAAACTTCCCTGGGCGCTGGTGCTGTTGGGCGCGGGTCTGGCCATCGTCATGCAGTTGTGCGGCGTCTCGGCCCTGGCGTTCGCCGTGGGGGTCTACCTCCCCCTGGCGACCACCTTGCCCATCTTCGTGGGCGGACTGGTGCGAGCCGTCGTCGATCGCGTCAAGGCGCTCTCCGCCGAGGAATCCGACTCGAGTCCCGCGGTCCTCTTCGCCAGCGGCCTGATCGCGGGTGGCTCGATGGCGGGAGTCTTGCTCGCCGTCCTTCAAGCCGACTTCGCCAAGTCCCTGAAGGACGCGCTCGACCTCTCCTCGAAGCTTCCGGAAGGCTGGGGAGAGGCGCTGGTCCCCGGGCTGATCGCCTTCGGCGTCCTGGTCGTCTCCCTGTTGACCGTCGGGCTTCGCCAGCATGGTCACGAAACGAACGAGGCCACCCAGGTCTGACCCAGGGTCGAGCCGACCCTTTACCACACCACTCCTTCGAAGTGGGAGCACTCCGATGAGCGCGAAGTCGCCATTCTCGTCCCGGTCCCTGTTCCTGACCGCCACGATGATCTTGACCCTGGGGGCCGACGTGCGAGCCGACGAGGGAATGTGGGTCTTCAACAACCTGCCGCTGAAACAGCTCAAGGAGCGACACGGTTTCGTTCCTCCCCCGGGATGGGTCGACCACCTAAGGTCCTCCGCGGTCCGTTTCAATAGCGGTGGATCAGGCTCGTTCGTCTCGGCCGACGGTCTCGTGATGACCAACCACCACGTCGGCGCGGACACGCTTCAGAAGATCAGCACCAAGGATAAGGACTACTATCGAGACGGGTTCCTCGCCCGGTCCCACGCGGAGGAAGTCAAGGCGCCCGACCTGGAGCTCAACGTCCTGGTCGAGATCCGCGACGTGACCGAGCAAGTCAACGCCGGAGTGAAACCAGGGGCTTCCGACGCGGAGGCCGGCGTCGCCCGCCGCGCGGCGATGGCCACCATTGAAAAGGAATCGACCGAGCGGACCGGACTGAGGAGCGACGTGGTCACGCTCTACAACGGTGGACAGTATCACCTGTATACTTATAAAAAGTACACCGACGTTCGGCTCGTCTTCGCTCCCGAGTTCGCCATCGCCTTCTTCGGGGGAGACCCGGACAACTTCGAATTCCCCAGGTACGACCTCGACGTCTGCTTCTTCCGAGCCTACGAGGACGGCAAGCCCGCCAGGCCGAAGTCCTTCCTGAAATGGAGCGCCCAGGGCGCCAGGGAAGGAGACCTCGTGTTCGTCGCGGGACATCCTGGCCGCACGAATCGTATGAACACCTTGGCGCACCTGGAATACTTCCGGGACACCTCCTTCCCGTTCATCCTGGAGCTCCTGAAAAGCCGTGAGGAGTTCCTGCGATCCTACGGCGAAAAGGGCCCGGAGGAAGCCCGAAGGTCGAAGGAGGACCTGTTCGGGATCCAGAACTCCCTCAAGGCCAGGACCGGCGGATTGAAGGGACTCAACGACAGGGCGTTGATGGACCGCAAGGCGCGTGAGGAACGGGCGCTTCGCGAGCGTTTGAACGCCTCGGAGACGTCGCGCGAGGCGTACGGAGACGCCTGGGATAAGATCGCCCAGTCCCAGAAGTTGGCGGCGGAAATTGGCAAACAGGTCAATTTCCTCGAACGCGGACTGGCCTTTGACTCGCGGTTGTTCCTGATCGCCAGGACCCTGGTGCGTATGGCCGAGGAAAAGACCAAGCCCAACCCCGACCGCCTGCGCGAGTACCGGGACTCCGCGCTCGAATCGTTGGAACTGGATCTCTTTTCCGAAGCCCCGATCTACCCCGAGTTCGAGAAGGCGAAGCTGGCCCAATCGCTCTCGTTCTGGCGGGATAAAGTCGGCGCGACCGACCCGCTGGTCGCCTCGGTGCTCCACGGGAGGACCCCCGAACAGGCGGCGGAAGACCTCGTCAACGGCTCCAAGCTGGCCGAGGTCGACGTGCGAAAGGCACTGGCCAAAGAAGATCCTTCGGCCATCGCGCGCTCGGAAGACTCCATGATTAAGCTGGCGATCGCCGTCGACGACGCGGCGCGCGCTCTACGTAAGCGTTACGAGGACGAGGTGGAAGGTGTTCAGACAGCGCAGTACGCGAGAATCGCCAAGGCGCACTTCGCCGACAAGGGCGTCGGTACCTACCCCGACGCGACGTTCACCCTTCGGCTGGCCTTCGGGACGATCCGCGGCTACTCCACCAACGGCCAAACCATCGCGCCGTTCACCACGATCGGAGGCGCGTTCGACCACGCCAAGGCCCATGGGAACGTTCCACCCTACGACCTGCCAACGAGCTGGTTCAAGGCCCGGGAACAGGGCCGACTCAAGCTCGTTACCCCACTCAACTTCGTTTCCACCGCCGACATCATCGGGGGAAACTCGGGAAGCCCCGTGGTCAATCGCGACAACGAGGTGGTCGGCCTGATCTTCGACGGGAATATCGAGTCCCTCGTTCTGGATTTCGTCTACGACGACCGCGTCGCCCGAGCGATCTCCGTCGACTCCCGCGCCATCGTGGAAGCCCTCCGAAGCGTCTACCAGGCCGACGCCCTGACCCGGGAATTGACCGGCTCCGACTAATCGGAACTCCTTTGAGTCACTAGGTTCGGGTCTCACACGACCCGAACCGTCGACACGTCTCCCCCCTTTTCACTTGCAAGAACGGCCGGGACGTGGTTACCCTCAACCGTCCTTGACGAGGAACCCCCACACGACTCGCCCGGCCGGTCCTTCGACTTCGAAACTCGGGCGTGTGGGCATGTGATCATGGACGACGATCTCGCGTCGCCCTCGCCAAGGTCGTGGAGAATCGATAAGGATGTCACAAACCACCGAAACCGCGACGGTCTCCGAGCATCGCCAGCTCGAGAAGCTTTGCGTGGCCATTCGCGGCAAGCTTCAGTTCATGGACTACCTCGTCCGCGCCGCGCTGGCCGACGTCGAGCGCCATCAGGAAGAGCCGGACGCCGGAACCCGGATCTTCATCCGACAATTGATTGAAATGCATGCCACGAATTTGTCGTCGGAATGCGAGAACATGCGACTGATCAGTGAATTCTCGGGGGTGCTGCAAACGCTCCTGGATTCTCCTCCGGCTGACACCCCGAACGGAGACGACCGATGAGCCAAACCACTCGCGGTTCGCTCGGCAGCGCGTTCTCCGTCGGTCGCCCTCCGGAGTTCTCCGGCGATCCCGAGGCGATTCCCACGGTTTCCGGCATCGCCTCTCCCGAGCTTCGGCGGGCGCTGGCCCAGGTCAAGGGCCAGGCTCAGTTCCTGCT
>JBFWRA010000363.1:0-5342 GCA_050249155.1 Isosphaeraceae bacterium
CGACCCGAGAGCTGGATGCGAACCCCTTTGGCTCCGCCGTCCATCGTCTGCTCGATGGTCCGCTTCATGGTCCGTCGGAAGCTCGAACGCTTCTGAAGTTGTTCGGCGATGTCCTCGCTGATCAGTTGCGCGTCGATCTCCGGTCGGGTCACTTCCTCGATCTTGATGTCGATCCGACGCCCGGTCAGGGTCTGCAGCTCCTCCTGGAGCCGCTCGACCTCCTGCCCCTTGCGTCCGATGATCACGCCGGGCCGCGCGGTGAACAAAATCACCTTCACCGCGTCCCGGGTCCGTTCAATCTCGATCTTGGGGATGCCAGCGTAGCTGTACTTCCCCTTGATGAACTTGCGGATCTTGAAATCCTCGACCAGCAAGTCCTTGAATTCATGCTTGGAGGCGTACCAGCGGCTCCGCCAGTCCTCCATGATCCCGACGCGAAACCCGGTCGGACGTACCTTTTGGCCCATCGCTCAGCGTCCCTCGTCTCGGGTCGTCACGTGTCTGCCTCTCTCGACGGCGGTCGGTTGGTTTGGCTTGGTTCGATTCAGGGCCGGCCTGCGCGCCCGGGCGTCAGCCACGCGCCGAGGGCTCGGCCGCCAGGTCGGCCAGACCGATCGTGATGTGCGCGCTGCGGCGGCGGATCATGTACGCCATGCCGCGCGCCCGGGGCATCAGCCGTTTGAACATGGGGCCGCCGTCCCCTCGGGCGTCGGTCACCACCAGGTCGCCCACGTTTCGGACGCCCTTGTCCTCGGCGTTGGCCATGGCGCTTTTGAGCACCTGTTCGATCATCCGGGCACCCCGGTGCGGCATGTACCGCAGGACGTCCAGCGCGTCGTCGGCGTATTTGTTGCGGATCAGGTCCAGAAGCGGCCGGAGCTTCCGCACCGAGATCCGGGCGAAGCGGTGCGAGGCCGTGTGATCGACTAGCGGGGTCATGTCCGGTGTCCCAGTCCCAGGCGGTCGTCGCTCTCCGATCTCGGGGCCCCTGGGAGACTCCCAGGGGCCGTCGGGCCGGCTTTCGCCGTTCCGACCTCGGATCGCTCGACGACCGATTTCCTACCTCGTCTTTACCTCTTGCCGCCCTTGCCCGCCTTGCCACCATGGCCGCGGAACGTCCGGGTCGGCGCGAACTCACCGAGTTTATGCCCGACCATGTCCTCGGTGACGAAGACCTTGACGAAGATTTTCCCGTTGTGAACCGCGAAGTTCTTGCTGATGAACTCGGGCACGATGGTGCAGGCGCGGGCCCAGGTCTTGATCGGCTCGCGGTTGCCGGTCGACTCGGCCTTGTACACCTTCTCGAGCAGCCGCTCGACGACGTACGGGCCTTTTTTCAGTGAACGTCCCATTGGCGTCTGGTCCCTGGCCCCGCGGCGAACCGGCGGGGGTCGCGAATGTCGAAGGGGGTCTCGTTCCGGCGGGCGACGCCCGGCGCGGGCCCCCGCCGACGGCCGATCCCGGCCGTCGACGATGGTTCTCGAAGCGGGTGATTAAATCTTGAGCTGGCCGTAGCGGACGCTCTTGCGACGGCGGATGATCGCCGAGTTCGACGGTTTGCGGCGGCGGCGGGTCTTTCCTCCCTTGGCCAGTTTCCCGGTGGGGGAGCAAGGATTCCGTCCGCCGGAGGTGCGGCCTTCGCCGCCCCCCATCGGGTGGTCGACTGGGTTCATCGCCACGCCGCGGACGTGCGGGCGGCGGCCCAGCCATCGGGAGCGTCCCGCTTTGCCCAGGCGGACGTTCATATGATCGGCGTTGCCGACCATTCCGATCGTGGCGCGGCAGGCCGCGGGCATCCGGCGAACCTCGCCGGAGGGCAGGGTGATCTGGGCCCAGTCTCCTTCCCGGGCGGTGAGGGTCGCCCCGACGCCCGCGGATCGGCAGAGTTTGCCGCCACCGCCGGGCTGCATCTCGATGTTGTGGATCGAGAGGCCCGTCGGGATCTTGGACAGCGGCAGGCAGTTCCCGACCTTGGGCTCGGCGGTGGGCCCGTTCATGACGGTCATCCCCGCCTTCAGGCCTTCCGGCGCGATGATGTAGCGCTTGGTGCCGTCGGGGTAGACGATCAGGGCGATCCGGGCGGAGCGGTTCGGGTCGTACTCGATGTGGGTCACCGAGGCGGGTACGCCGTCCCGTTCGTTGCGCCGAAAGTCGATCAGGCGGTACATGCGCTTGTGGCCGCCGCCGCGGTGCCTCGCGGTGATGAAGCCCTGGTTGTTTCGGCCCCCGGTCTTTTTCAGGGGGGTGGTCAGGCTCTTCTCGGGCTTCTTGTTCTTGTCGGTCAACTCCGAAAAGTCGCTGACCGACGCGTTGCGGCGCCCGGGGCTGGTCGGTTTGTAAGTGCGGATGCCCATCGTCAATCCCTTCGGGGGGCCTGGAACCGGGGGTCGACCCCGGGTCCTCGTCGGCGCGCCCGTCGTCCAGGGCGGGGCCGTCGCCCCGACCGGTCACCAGTTTAGATCAATAAAAGTCGATGCGATAGTCGTCTTTGAGCGACACGATCGCCTTTTTCCAGTTCCTCATCCGGCCGACCTTCAGGCGGTAGCGCCGGACCTTCCCTCGGCGATTCTGCGTCCGAACGTCGTGGACCCGGACGTTGAACAGGGCTTCGATGGCGTTCTTGATCTCCGTCTTGGTGGCCATCGGGTTGACTTCGAATGTGTACGCGTTGTGTCGTTCCGAGAGGTGGGTCGCCTTCTCGGTGATGAGGGGTCGGAGCACGACCTGGTAGGGTTCCAGGACGGGGCCTTGCCGGGTGTACTGGGGGGCGTGGCGGAGGGTCACCATGGGTCAGCTCTCCTGGCCGGCCGGCGCGGCGGTGGTGGGCGGGCGGCGGGTCACCGGCTGCTTGACCCGTTCCTTCAGGGCGGCCAGGGCCTCCCGGGTCAAGACCAGGTAGCGCTGCTTGAGCACGTCATAGGTGTTGAAGTCGGCGATCGGCGCGACCTGGACCCCCTCGATGTTTCGGGCGCTCTGATGGAAGACGGGGTCGTGGCTGGGCAGACCGATCAGGATGGTGCGGTGGTCCAGGGTGCGCTTCCGGGCGGCGTTCTTGGATTCACCGACGCTCTCGGCGGCTTCCGAGTCCGCCAGGTCGGGACGTCGGATCGCACGGAGCGCCTGGGCGACGACCTTGGTCTTGGGACGCTCGCCGAGGGAGAATCCGTCGAGCACCAGGGCCTGTCCGTCCTGGAACTTGGAGAGCAGCGCCATGCGCACCGCGGCGCGGACGGCCCGTTTGGGGATCGTGTAGCGATAGTCCCGGTTGCGACGGGCGAACGCGACGCCGCCCCCTTTCCGCTTGTTGGTCCGTTTCGAGCCGGCCCGGGCGTTGCCGGTTCCTTTCTGGCGGAACAGTTTCTTGCCGGAGCCGGCCACGTCGGCGCGGCCGCGGGTGTTCACGGTGCCGACGCGACGGGCGGCCAGGTGCATCAGCACCACGTCGTGCAGGAGCTGTTTGTTGACCTCGCCGCCGAAATCGGCCGGGTCGATCGATTCCTCACCCACCTTTTCGCCGGCGGGGTTGTAGACGGGGACGGTGAGCATGGCGTTTGAGCGCTCCAGGTCGGGGGTCGGGTCAAGCCTCGGCCGCCTGGGCCATTAGACCTTGTTCGTCTGGCGGACCATGAGGTAGCCGCCGTTGGGCCCGGGCACCGCGCCTCGGACCAGGAGGAGGTTGTTGGTCGGGTCGACCCGGACGACCTTGAGGTTTCGCGCCGTGGTCCGGGCGTTGCCAAACTGGCCGGGCTTGCGAATCCCCTTGCGGGTGTGCGCGGGGTCGGCGCTGGGTCCGGAGGAGCCGGGGTGGCGGTGCATTCGCTTGACGCCGTGCGAGGCGCGCAGACCTTTGAAGCCGTGCCGCTTCATGACGCCGCTGTAGCCACGCCCCTTGCTGGTTCCGATCACGTCGACCCGGGGAACGTCCTGGAAGACGTCGACGGTGAGGGTGTGACCGGCGGGCACGTCGGCGACGTCTCCGTCCCCGTCCTGGCGAATCTCGCGGACGAACCGCTGGGGTTCCGCGTTCACCTTCTTGGCGTGGCCACGTTCGGCCTGGGTCGCGACCTTGCGTCGCTTGTCGCCGAAACCGAGTTGGAGGGCGGAATAACCGTCACGCTCCGTGGTCCGAACCTGGAGCACCTTGCAGGGGCCGCACTCCAGCACGGTCACGGGAACGGCGGTGCCGTCTTCCTCATAGATCTGGGTCATGCCGATCTTGCGGCCGAGCAGTCCGACGCGCATCGCGTAACTCCGTCCTCTGTCAACGAATCACGTCAAGGCCAAGCCCGGGGCCGTGGGCGATGCCCGTCGGGTGATCTCTCGGCCCGTCCCTTCCCAAAAGCCAGGGTCGCGCCGGCCGTTCCACGCGACTGGCCCCTCCCGAGGAGGAAACCGGGCCGCCCTGGAAGAACCACGCGATCGAGACCCTCGTGGGGACGGGTCGACACGATCGTCGTTCGATGGTCTGGGCGGCGGGTACCCTGGCCGTAAACCCCGTGAGGGAAGCCGCGGGCCTAAGCCGCCCCGTGTTGTCGTCGCGTTCTCGTTCGGGTCTCGTCGTTCGGGCTGGTTTCGGCCCAGTCCAACTCGCGACCGGGGGGGTGCGAGTCATGCCGCTGAAGCGAATCGCTCCAGGTCGGGCGGATGCGTCAAGCCCGGAAAGATCCAGGTTTGACCGCCGTCCCAAAACTGGCGGGAGTCAGGTCCGATCCAATCGCAATCAAGGTCAGCTACCCGAGGGAGACGCCTTGATCTTGATATCCACCCCCGCCGGCAGGCTCAACTTGTTCAGGGCGTCGATCGTCTTGTTCGTCGGCTGGACGATGTCGATCAACCGCTTGTGCGTCCGAATCTCGAACTGCTCCCGCGACTTCTTGTCGATGTGCGGGCTGCGCAGCACGGTGTAACGCTCGATGCGGGTCGGCAGCGGGATCGGCCCGTGGACGATCGCTTCGGTTCGCTTGGCGGTGTCGACAATGTCCTTCGCCGATTGATCCAGGATGGTATGATCATATGCCTCCATCCGGATCCGGATCCGCTCGTTGCTGATGCCCGCCACGCGTCGTTCCCTTCGATTCGTCCGCCGTGCTGTACCGGCTTCGTTCGTGATCGGTGCCATGCCCGCGGGTGATGCGGGAAAGTGAAAAGATACCGAGGCTCTCAACCCGAGTCAATTCTTCTTGTCGAGGATTTCCCGACGGTTCGTCGGAACGCGCGACTTGTCGGAAAGAAAACGCCCGTCAAAGGCGCGTGGGTGGCCTTTGGCGGGCGGTTTCGGGGACGTTCGCGCGGCGATGGCGTTGAAGGCTAGGCTTGACGCCTCAGCTGGCGGTGACGGCCAG
>JBFWRA010000364.1:0-5337 GCA_050249155.1 Isosphaeraceae bacterium
ACCTCCCCGCTCCACCGCTATCCCCACCGACTTCGTCCGCTCCTCCTCCTCCTCGTTGAGTGGAGTGGATCTGGCCTGACGATCCCCGTCCCTCTCGGGACGGGGATCGCGCTCCACTCCCCAACGCGTTGGCCCAGAGTTCAGGGCGTGCGATCCCTCACCTCTTGACTCTCCGCCGCGACTCCCCAATCCTCTTCGACTGACGTTCGACCGTCGTGGGTTCGGACCCGGAACCTGGTTCCGAGGGCGACGTCCTCGGTTCGCGCCCTTCGCCATTCCGCTCCCGCTTTCGAGCGAAGAGGACCATCCGTCGCCATGAACGAACCGTTCGAACCCCAGGACGACCGAGATCTCAACGGACTTCCCGCCATCCAGGATGAGCCGGAAAGTCGACCGGGTGGAATCCCGCTTTACGTCTGGGTGCTCATCGCCGTGGCGCTGGCGATTCCCGCCGGTCTGTTTTTTGGAGACCAGGTTCAAGCCGCCCGGATCTTCCCCACGCTGATCATCAGGGCGTTGACCGCGCTGGCGGCTCCCCTGGTCGTCCTCGCGATCCTGCACGCGATCGTGACCAACGACGTCCGGGGCCGGCAGGGCGCTCGGATGATGCTTTACTACCTGATCAACACCGTGGTCGCGATGGTGATCGGCCTGGCGCTGACCAACCTCGTCCAGCCTGGCGTGGGCGCGGAGGTTCGCGTCGAAGGGGAAGACCCCGCGAGCCTGCCCAAGCGCACGGTGACCGACCTGGTCGTCGAGCTGATTCCCCGAAGCATTGGGGACGCCTTCGCTCAGAACAATCTCGCGCAGCTCGTCCTGATCACGCTGGCCGCGGGGATCGGCCTCGCGAAGATTCGCAATGAGGATCGACTGGCCGGGCGGGACCGGTTCCAGGTCGCGGAGGATCTCCTCAGCCTCGGATTCGAACTCCTGATGCGGGTCTTGCTCTGGGTCGTGGCGCTGGTGCCGCTGGCCGTCTTTGGCGTCGTGGCCGCGAGCGTCGGTCAGAAGGACGGCCTGCGCGTCTTCACGTCGTTGATCTGGTTGATTGGCGTGGTCCTCGTGGGCCTGTTCATCCAGAACCTTTGGTACCTGTTGGTGATGGGTTTGAGGGCACGCATGTCCCCGATCCGGTTCCTCAAGGGCGCGCTGGACGTCATGGCCAGCACGTTCAGCACCGCGAGCACCGCGGCGACGATCCCGATCACGCTGCGCGCCCTCACCGAGAAGCTGGGCGTCTCGAAGGAGTCGAGCCAGCTCGCGGCGTGCATCGGAACGAACTTCAACAACGACGGGACCGCGCTTTACCAGGCCACCGCGGCCCTTTTCATGGCCCAGTCGATGGGAATCGATCTGGGACCGATGGACCAACTGGTGATCGTCCTGACGACCCTGGTCGCCAGCGTCGGGGCCGGGGGGATTCCCTCGGGGAGCTTCGTCACCTTGCCCCTGATTTTCGCGGCCGTCGGTCTTCCCGCCGACAAGATCCCGGTGCTCCTCACGATCGACTGGTTCCTCGACCGTTGTCGAACGACCTCGAACGTGCTGGGCGACATGACCGTGGCGGTTCTGCTGGACCAATCACGAGAGGTCGTCCCCCGCGCCGACCAGTGACGGGACCGGCTCGTCGCGTTCCTCCCACCGCCCCGAGAAAACCCAGGGGGTTTCGACCGCCTCCAGGGTTTCGAAGCCCTGGCTGACCAGGTTCTCCAAAAGCGCGGCGTAAGAGAGCCGCACGGCCATCCTCGACGAGCTTCCCGTAGGTGGGTTGAACCAGTTCATCTGGCGAAGGTGGTCCACGGGCCAGTCGGGCAGGGGGGTTCCACACCCCAGCGCCGAGGTTCGCGAGACCAGGCCGTCGTTTGGTCCCTCATGAGCGTTCAGGACCGCGTACAGCCTTCGCAGGGGCCAGCAGACGTCCTCCTCCTGGGGGACGCCCGCGACGCAAAACATGGGCAGAGTGGAGGGGATCGCCTCGGCCGTCAGTGCTCTGGCCGCCGCGTCCCGGGTGATATCCAGGAAGCCCCGATGGTCGATCCCCAGCGCCTCGAACACGCGGTAAGCCGGCCCGACGCGGGTCCGCGCCAGGTCGGCGAGCGTGGTGCCCAGGTGGGGGGTCGCGATCGTGGTCAGGCTGAGGAGTCGCCACGACCACTCCCGACGCGCCACCAGGCGGCGGGCGTCGAGTCCTCCCATGCTATGTCCGATCAAATGCACGGCCTGGCCGGGGAACGCGCGTTCGATCTCGGCGGACAGGACGCTCGCGCGAAACTCCACGCCGGCGATCGACGGAACCCGAGAGACCAGGACCCGGTTGCCCCCGGCCCTCAAAAACTCCGCGATCCCTCGGAAATACGAGGCCACGGTGAACCTGCCCAGGCCGATCCTTCGGAACCCGAACAGGCCATGCGCGAGCACGATCGGATGTCGCAGTCGTTGTACGATCAAGGAGGTCAAACTCAAACACGCGCCCGCGACTCCTCGCCAGACGCCGCGACGTTCATCGCCCGTTCCGACCTCCCTGCCCCAGGCACTCAATCCGCCCGCGATTCTATGGTCGCGTTGGACTTCTTCTTACGATAGTGTAGCGGCGAATCCTGTTCGCGTGAGGAATTCTGGGACGAATTTCCGCCGAGAGGACCGGTTGTGACGGCCAATCTGATCGTCGAGGGACTCATGGTTCTCAAAGGGTTCATTCGCGAGGCCCTGCTTCAGGAACACCCCGAGGGCTCCGAATCGGTGGAGATGATCCTGAAGGTGCAGGGGGTCGGCCCGAATCAGCCGAGGGTCGTCATCGTTCCCTTTCCTTTGCTTCTGGATCAGCCCGAACTTGAACCCGAGACGGTGAAGGGGCGGAGCTTCGCGGCCGAGGTCGAACCGGACGACGAGGGTCGCTGGATCGTCCAGGCGCTCAACCTCGCGGGTCGCGCCCTTCGAGACGAGTGACGGGCTCGTTTCCTTCCTTGGGTGACAAACGGGTGGCCGGGTTGAACCCGCCGAAACCCCTCCGCATAATGGGCCGTGGCCGATCCGACTGGCACGGATACCCGCGAAATGCCCGCCGACACGTCCTCGACGCCGAGTTCCTCATGATTCGACTCGCCTTCAGCACAAACGCCTACCTTCGTTTCTCCTTCGCGGAGGCGGCCGAGCGAATCGCCTCGATCGGCTACGAGGGTCTCGAACTGATGGCGGACGTCCCCCACGCCTGGCCCGCCGGCCTGCTCCCCAGCGCGAAGCGCGAGATCCGCGAGGCCCTGGCGCGGTCGGGACTCGCGTTTTCCAACGTCAACGCCTTCATGATGAACGCGATCGCCGATCCGAGACAGCCTTACTGGTATCCGTCGTTCATCGAGCCCGACCGGCACTACAGACAGATCCGGATCGATCACACGCGTCGGGCGCTCAGCCTGTGCGCGGAACTCGGGGCCCCCCATATCACCACGGAGCCGGGAGGCCCCCTCGCGCCGGGCCAGTCCCGCCAGGAGGCGATCGACCTGTTCGTCGAGGTCCTGAAACCACTCGCCGAACACGCCGAATCGGAAGGGGTCCTGCTTCTGATCGAACCGGAACCAGGGCTCTTGCTGGAGACGACCGACCAGTACCTCGAAGTCGCCGAACGCCTGAACGCGCCTTCGATCGGCCTGAATTTCGATGTCGGACATGCCTTCTGCATGAGCGAGGACTTGCCGGTCCAGGTCGCCAAGATGGCGAAGCACACGCGGCACTACCACTTCGAGGACATCGCCGCGACCCGCGTCCATCACCACCTTGTCCCCGGCATGGGCGTCATCGACTTCGCGGCGGTCATCGCGGCGATCAAGAAGACCGGATACGACGGTTGGCTGACGGTCGAGCTCTACCCCTCCGTCGATGACCCCGACACCGCCGCCAAACGCGCCCATGATGTGCTCCTACCCCTGATCAATGCGTCCTGATCCAGGCCGATGGCGCTCAAGCCGTACCTCCAACTGGTCCGCTTGCCCAACGTCTTCACCGCCGCGGCCGATAGCCTCGCCGGCTGGCTGCTGGTCCAGGGGACGTTGCGCGAACCGGCCCGCTGGCTGCCGCTCTGCCTGGCCTCGGTACTGATCTACGCGGCGGGGATCGCGCTCAACGATTACTTCGATTTCGCCATCGATCAAATCGAGCGCCCGAGTCGACCGCTCCCCACGGGCCGGGTCTCGCGGCGGTTCGCCCTGTTTCTGGGGATCGGGATGATGGCCGCGGGGGTCGCGCTCGTGGCGCTCAGCAGCCCCACCCGCTCGACGTGTGTGGCCGTGCTCCTCATCATGACCGTCCTGGCCTATGATCTGGTCCTCAAGCACACCCCGATCGGTCCGATTGCGATGGGGGCGTGCCGGGGCCTGAACCTGCTCCTGGGGCTGAGCGCGGCGGCTGATCTCGGTGGGTCGGTCGGTTGGCTGGCCGCGGGCTCGTTCGGGCTTTTCGTCGCGGGCGTTACCTGGATCAGTCGATCCGAGACGCAAACCGGCAAAAGCGCCGGCCCGGTCCTAGGCTGGGCGTTTCAGAATCTCGCCCTATTCGGATTATTCGCGGTGGCGATGCAAGCGGCACGTTTCCCCACGATTGATGGGGTTCGACCGCCGATTGTCCCGCTGGAAGGGCTGCTCGTGCTGCTGGTCGTCGCCTGGGTCGTGAACGCCGCCACCGGCCGCGCCTTGCGTTTGCCCACGCCGTTGCATCGGCAAATGGCCGTCAAGACCGGCGTACTTGCCCTGGTCTGGCTCGATGTCGGACTGGTCGCGGCGGTTCGCGGACCTGTCCACGCGCTTGCGGTCGCCGCGCTCTGGGTCCCCGCGTTCCTGCTGGGCAAGTGGCTCTATAGCACGTGATCGGGATCAGCCAATGCGCGAAAGGCGATCGCATGCGAATCGGCTACAACACCAACGGCCTTGCTCACCATCGCCTGACCGACGCGATCACGCTTCTGGCCGACGAGGGCTACCAGTCCGTCGCCATCACCCTGGACGCCGGCGCTCTTGATCCCTACGAGGAACCCGCCGCTTTTCGGAAACAATTACAAAACGTCCGCGAAATCCTGGAGAAACGACAACTCGGTTGCGTCATCGAGACCGGAGCGCGCTTTCTGCTCAATCCGAGAAAGAAGCATGATCCCACCTTGCTCGACCCCAGTCCGGAGCGTCGGGACCTACGCACGGATTTCCTGATCCGCGCCATCGATATCGCCGCTGAACTCAACGCCGACGCCGTTTCCTTCTGGTCGGGCGCGCTCAGCGAGGACACTTCAGAAACCGCGGCCCTGGAACGCTTGACCGCGGCGCTGCGGCCGATCATCGGACATGCGGAGGCCCG
>JBFWRA010000365.1:0-5334 GCA_050249155.1 Isosphaeraceae bacterium
ACGCGCACACACTCGAAGATTGCGACCGGCTGATCGCGAGGTCGACGGCCTCGCCGGACCTCGCGGTCCACGTCGGCTTTCAACGCAGGTCGAACCCGCGTTTTCGAGACGGCGTCGAACTGGTGCGCCGCGGCGAGATCGGCACGCTGATCCAGGGCTCCGGGATCTGGGTCAGCAGCAACGGCCCCATGAATGGTCATGACGACTGGCTGGCCCGTCGCGAGCGATCGGGAGACTGGATGGTCGAGCAGGCCGTCCACGTCTGGGACGTGTTGGGATGGGTCACCGGCGGCCCTCCCTCCCGAGCGTTCGGGCGAGGCCGCACCGGGCTCTTCGCCGACCGCCAGCCCCGTCGCGACGTGACCGACCATTACTCGGTCCAGCTCGAATGGGCCGACGGATTGCACGTGTCGTTCCTGCACAGTTGGGTCGCCCCGGCCGACGACCGATTCACCGGGACGACGCTCCAGGTTCTGGGTGGAGAGGGAGGCTTCGACTTCTCCTCGGGGGCCCTGACGTTTCGCGACAAGAACCGCCCACGACAGGTGATCCAGCCAGGCAACCACCCGGACACCCGCCTGGCCCTCGACGCGTTCCTGGCCTCGGTTCGATCCGGAGCGAAGATCCCCGCGCCGGTCTCACTGGCCGACGCCCGAGACGCGACCCGGACCGGGCTTCTCGTTCGCGCCGCGGTCGACGGGAATCGGCTGGTCACGCTCAACGAGATCGTTTGACCCTGACGCTCGCCGCGTCGCGGATTCCCCAATCCGCGAACGGCGACGCCCAAGGAACAAGCCGAGAATAACTTCCCGATTTGTCGAGCGGAAGACGCCGAGTGTGCCACGAGGTTCGGTACTCCGAACCCGTGCCGGTGGCCACGGTGGAACCCCACGAGTTCGGAGTACCGAACCCCGTGGCACCCTGATCCATCGAGAAGCCGGGAAATAATTCCCGGCCCATTCCTAAGCGACGGGGATCATGGGCAGGTCGCAGACCACCGCGTCACTCCGGGCGAGGACCGCGGTGCCGGCCTCGGCGTGGGAGCGACGGACGTAGCCCAGCGCCACGACGCATCCCCACCCCGGTGAGTACGCCGCGGACGTGACCTTCCCGATCGCCTTGCCCTCGGCCTCGATCGGGGTTCCCGGCTCGGGGGGCTCGCTCTGACCGGGAAACCTCAGCCCGCGCAGCAGCTTGTTGACGTGGCCAAGGGCGTCGATCCGGGCGACCGTCTCCTGCCCGAGGTAACACCCCTTCACGAAACTGATCGCCGTCGCGTCCCTGGCGACCTCTTGCGGTAGGTTCTCGGAGGTCAGATCACGACCGAAGATGGGAAAGCCTCCCTCGATACGAAGCGCGTCGAACGCCTCGGGCCCCAGGTCGATCAGGCCGGCGTGAGACCCCGCCGCGTCGCGGAGGGCCTGGGAGACCAGCGCCGCGTCGGCACGCTCGCCGATCAGGGTCCAACCGGGTCTCCCGGTCAGCGAGTCGCGCGCGATCCGAACCGACGCGCCACCGATCAAGACCAGCGAATGATCGAGCTCGCTCGCCGAGGGGCTCGGACCGCCGAGGTTCCCGATCAACGTGTCGGTCGCGGGACCGGCCAGATGGAACTCGAACGTTTCGGCCGAGAGGTCGTCGATCGTCACGTCGTCGAAAACGCCGTACTTTTGAAGGTGCGGCAGCACGCTGGCCACGGCGGCCGCGTCGGTCAATAGCCAGAGGGAATCGTCCGTGGCCAGTATCCTCACGTAGCCGAGCGTCTTGCCTTGCGGGCTGGTGACGAACGCCTCGCGCCCCTCGCCGGCCGGCAGGCGCTTCATGTCATGGGTGGTCAGGTTGTGCAGGAACTTCGCGCGGTCCGGGCCCGCGATCCTCAGGCGGGCCCGGTCGTCGCGATCGATCAGGACCGCCCCCTGGTTCGCGGCCTGGTACTCCACAGCGCGGGTCGTGGGCGTCATCGTGGCGGCTCCGGTCAAAGGGCCCTGGAGTTGGCGAGCGACGGTGAGACCGGCCGCCTGATGAACCCGATCGCGAGGATCGCGACGCAGGCCAGCCCCACCGCCGAGATCGCGAGCCCGATCTGAAAGGAACGGGGTTGGAACGTGTACGACAATCGGTGTCGACCGGCCTCGACGGCGGCCCCGCGCATCATCCGGTTGGCCCGGTAGATCGGGGCGGGCTCGCCGTCGATCGTGAGGGTCCATCCCGGGTAGAACACCTCGGCCAGAACGACCATCCCGGGGGTTTCCATCTGGACGTCGAGTTCGATCCGATCGGACTCGAAACGGACCACCGTCACCGTTTCGGTGGGTCGGGTCGGGGTGCCCCTCAAGAAACGCCCCAGCGCGGGGACGTCGTCCTGTTCGATCCAGACGACCTCGCGAGGGTTGTAAACCGGCCGGCTCGCGTCAGTCCAGATCGGGTCGTTCTCAAAGAGGATCTCCTCCATCGGGGCTTTGCGCTCCTCCCTGCGCATGCCGGAGATCCAGGGGAGCCTTCGCATGCCGTGGACGACCCAGGCGCGGGGATAGGCGTTGAGGTTGCGAAAGATCTGGAAGTCCTGAGTCCTGACCCAATCGACCTCGCGCTTCGAGCCCTCCGGCCCGAGGAAAGCGTCCTCCGCGGGATGGATCCGCCGGGTGTCGTGCAGGAACGAGGCGTAACTACGATTCTCATCCGTCCACTTGTTCGGATAATAAGGTATAATCAAATATCGAGAAGTCCAGAGGTCGAAGCCGCGGCGAGGAAAGTAGATGACCGGGGTCCCCTGGGGCACGCCGAGCGATCGGGCCAGCGCCTCCCCCTTGAGCCGCCTGGGAAAGCCGCCGAAGAACCACTCGTAATCGTAGAGTTCGGCCACGCCGACGGTCATCGTGAAGTGGACGCCCTCGTTGATGCCGTACTTTGGTTGAAGGGTGGAGCGTTCCCACGCGACGAAGTCGCGGACCCGATCCTCGGAGCGTTCCTCGGACCAGCCCAGGGGATTCCAGATCGGCATCCTGTGGATTCGGTAGGGGGTGGGCGAGGGGTCGGATTTCTCCGCCTCCTCGATCAGGGCGAGGGCCCTGGGCGTGCCTTCGAAGAGGGCCTGGGGGACGGTCAGGACGTACTGGGCGTTGGCCATCGCGAGGTCGCCGGTCAGCACCACCAGCGCGAGGGCTCCGGCGAGCCCGGCGCGGCGATGGCCTCGCCAGGCGACGAGCAGGGTGAAGGCCAGCACGGCGGCTCCCTGCGCCAGTCCCCAACGCATCTCGGCGAAGGCCCCTGGAGCGTCGAGCGGGCCGAACGGGGAGCCTGGTGCGCGGCTTTCGAGCCAGGCGATCATCGGCGCCCGAACGACCGGAGAGAGCGCCAGGCCCACGGCCGCGACCCCCAGCAAGACCGCGCCCCAACGGATTGTGCGCTTGCGCTGCGTCGGGTCGGACGCCATGAGGTCGTCCCAACCCGCCCCCGCCAGGGCGGCGATGGCGAGGACCGTCAGGGTCAGGAGCTTGCTCGGAAATCGGAATTGCCGAAACCCGGGCAGGATCGTCGCGAGCAGCCAGTAAAAACCGCCGTCTCCGTCGCGGAGATGAAGGTCGTGACGGATCGGCGCCACGTCATGCGCGTCGGGAGGGCCGAACGACTCCATGGCCTGGAGGAAGCCCAATCCCGGGGCCTTGGGCCCCTCGAAGAAGTCCGCCCACGACGCCGGCAGGTTCGCGATCAGCGTCGGAACGCTCCGGGCCCAGAACAGGGGTCCGGTGAACTCCCCGAGCGACCCGAGCAGGCTGACCAGGCCGACCGCGGCGATCCAGGCGCGCCAGGGCGGCACCCGACGGAACCGCGACGCACCCAGGGCGAGCACCAGCGTGAGGCCCCCGACGTACAGGGTCGGCACCCACACCTTCGTCAGCCGGATCTTGGGTGGCAGCGTGGAGAGCCAGGAGCGATTCCCCTCGAACGCGGTCCCGAACGGGTTGGGCACGAAGAACTCGACGATCCGCAAGGGGGAAAGGCTGAACGGATAGATATCGTGCGGCCCCTCGCCGGCGGCCCGCACGCTTTGGCCGGTGAACTCGAAGACCGGGATCAACTGGGCCGCGGTGACCGCTCCCGCCAGCGCGGCGGAGGCCGCCAGCCCCGTCAGCATCGGCACCAGGACTGGGCGCGTCGGCCCCCGACTCCGCCTCCACTGGTTCAGGAGGATCAGACCGGCCAGGGCCCAGGCTCCGGCGATCGCGGGACTCACCCAGGGCATCCAGGGCAGGGGAGGGGGCGGAAACTCGTCACCCCGGGCCGTGAGCGCGAGCTTTGAGACGAGCAGCGTTCCCAGGAACCACGCGATCAGGCAGAGCGTCACTCGAATCCAGGGGAACCGACGGGGACGAGTGGACGGATCGACCGTCGGTTTCGTCCTCCGGGTCAGCGTCAGGCCGATGGCGTAGGCCCCCGCCGCGAGGCCGGTCAGGTAGGCGACCTCGGGATCGCCTCCGAGGACCTCCATCGCCAGAACGGCGGTCAACTCCAGCAGCGCCAGGCGTTTACCGAACCGAAGCCAGCGATCCACCGCGCGGAACCCCAGCGGGGCCCAGGCGGCTCCGACGAGGTAGATGACGTTGCAGTACTGGAACAGGATCGGCCCGCTGAACGCGTAGGCCAGCCCGCCGATCGTTGAGCCCACCCAGCTCACCCGCCACCATCGCAGCAGGGCGAGCATCGCCCCGAACGCCAGCAGCGTGTGGGCGACGACGTAGATCCGCGCGCCCCAGGCGTAGGGCAGCAGGGCGTAGATGATCTTGCCAGGGTAGAGGACGGCGGCCGTCGGATTGCCCATCAGGGGCATTCCGCCGTTCTCCTCGGGTTCCCAGAGCGGCCAGCGTCCGGCCTGCCATTCCGCCTGGACTCTCTGATAGAGCGGGTAGTAGAAGTGCGCGGCGTCTCGGTAGCCGAACTGCTCCCCCGAGAAGAGCGCCTTGCCGAAACAGACCAGGGCCAGGACCACCGGGCAACCGACGACGAGCAGGGACGTGACGAGCCGACGCGACACCCGGTTCTCCTCTTCGCTGCGAAGGTCACGAGAAGGACGGAGGTCGCGCCGCGACCTTCCCACCGCACGATCCAGGGTATCCGAACCGGGCCATGTGGCAAACGGCCCGGCGGACCCCTGTGGGTCCGCCGGGCCGTTTGGACGATGCGAAGTGAGGATCGAGCCAACGGCGGCCCGAACCTCGGCCGACGCGCGGCCCGTCGCTCAATGGAGCAAGCCGAGGAGCGAGCCGGCGGGCGCGTTCATCGCGGTTTTCTTCGAGGGAGGAGTCAGGGCGTCGGCCGGATTGGGTGCCTTCCCAT
>JBFWRA010000366.1:0-5322 GCA_050249155.1 Isosphaeraceae bacterium
CCTGGCGGCCTGGGACGCCTGGCTGAACGCCCTGGCCGACGCCGGGGAAATCGACGCCCTGGGCCGGGAGCTGGGGCGCGTCCCCTCGGCCCTGGCGGATTCCCCCGAGCTGGCCGCCCATCGCGGTCGAGTCGCTCAGGAAAGCAGGCGCTTTCCCGAGGCCGTCGCCGCCTACGAGGAGGCCCTCCGGGCCCGGCCGCATGACCCGAAGCTACTCTACCGACTGGCCAGGGCGCTCCGGTTCGCCGACCAGGTCGAGGCCGCCCAGGAAGTCGAGGCCAGGGCCGCCGCCATCGACGCCGCGACGAAGGAATTAAAGGACGCGTATCGCGACGCCTCGGCGGTCAAGACACTCGGCCTGACCCCCGAGCCGGCGCTCTATCAGCGCCTGGCGGACCTTCGCGAGCGGTTGGGCAAGCCGCGGGAAGCGCTCGCCTGGCATCGGCTGGTCCTTCAGGTCGATCCGACCAACGCCTTGAGCCGGGACGCCGTCGGCAGGCTGGAAGCGTCCTCGAAGCCCGGGACCGAGTGAGGACCAGAGTGGTCGCGCCTCGCCTTCGCGCGGAGGGGCGACTCCCGCTATCCTCAATCGATCGACTCGTTCGATGGATTCATCGAGAGATCCATGACCACCGCCACGGGACCCAACGAGACCCTCGCCGCGACCGGCCGACGATCGGCCATGGCCCGCGCCTGGTCTCTCGCCCGACGGCTTTACTGGCCGCTGGTCCTGACCTTGATCGCGCTCAACGCCTGGTGGGCGTACGACGCCCGACCCCTTCCCGATCGGAGGACGCTGGCGGGCCTGGTCAACGCGGGGAAGACCGAGGAGGCCGAGAGCGCCTTGCGCGCCTGGGTCCGACGGTCGCCCCACGACGCGGAAATCCGGGTGACCCTGGCCCGACTCCTGGCCGGTCGGGAGGATTACCGCGGATGCGCCGAGCAGCTTCGGGCCGTTCCGTTCTGGTCCCCTCGGAAGCCGGAGGCCCTGTACCGCGAAGCGCAGACCTGGCTCAGGATCGATCGGGCTCGCGACGCCGAGGCCGCTCTTCGAGCCTACACGCGCGACGACCCGAACCATCCGGTGGAGAAGCCCCACCTCCTGGACGCCCAGATCGAGCTTATCAATCTCTTGACCCTGGAAAACCGCTGGGAGCAAGCCAGGGAAGTCATCTGGCGGGCCCACGATCAGGTCAACCCTCAGTCACGCGAGGAGTTCCTGGTCATGAGCCTCCGGACGATCCTGGAACGTTCCTCTCCGAGGGCGTCGGTGGAGACCCTTCGTCGCTACCTGGCGGCCGACCCCGAGGACGACGCCGCCAGGCTGGCCCTGGCCGTCGCGCTCGACGAACTGGGGCGTCGATCGGAAGCCGACGGCCTGTTGGCCGAGTGCCTCCGTCGTCGCCCCAGCGACCGGGACGTCTGGGTCGCTCGGTTGGAGATCCTTCACGGCCGTGGAGACCTGGACGCACTGGGCGCGGCGCTCCACGAGGCCCCCTCGACCCTGAACGAGGACCTGGCCGGCTACCGCGCTCAATTCCTGACCCATCAGGGCCGTCTTGAAGAGGCGGCGACCGCGTACACACTGGCGATCCCGCGACGACCCGGCGACGCCGACCTCCTCTACCGTTACGCCCTGGTCGCGCACCGGCTCGGGCGCGTCGAGGAGGAACGCGCCGCGACTCAGAAACACAAGGTCTGGCGGTTGGCCAGGGAGGCGTTGCCCGACGTCCTTGGGGAGTACGGTCGCGAGGGTCGAATCGGCTCGGCGACCCCCGCCCGCCGGGTTGAACTGCTTGGCAGGCTCGCCGAACTGTGTCGCGACCTGGGGATGGAGCGCGACGCCAGGGAATGGGGCCGCCTGCGGGACGCCGAGCGATCGAAGGGACGCTCATGAGAGGGTCCTCGCGACTTCGTGTCCTGGGGATATGCGCGCCGCTGATCGCGCTCGTCGGGCTCGTCGCGTACTGGACTCTTGGCGAGTCGAGGTCACCGGGCGAGCGGGCGCGGCTCGCCTACGATCGCGAGGACTGGGCCGCGGCCGAGTCGCTCGCGAGGGAGGCGCTGCGGGGGGAACCGGAGGACCACGAGCTATCGAGGCTGCTCGCGCGAACCCTCGCCAGAAGGGGTGAGGCGACCAAGTCGGTCGCTCGATTCGTGGACGCGGGTTCGGAGGGGATCGCCGCCGAGGATCTGCTCTGGATCGGACGGGCCCTGGACAAGCTCGATCGACCGGTCCTCGCGATCGCGGCGATGGACGCCGCCCTCAAGCTCGAACCGGGATCGAAGGAGGCGAGCCGGGCCCTCGTCGGGCTGAACGACCGGGCGACGGCCGTCGAGGGAGGGCCCCGCCAGGTCGAGCAGCTTACCGCCGTACCCGACGGTCGGGCGCTGGCGGAACTGGTTCTGGGACTCGTCGCCATCACCCAGGCGACGCAGCCCGCGATTCCGGGAAGGTTCGACCGGGTCCTCGATCGCCTGGCGCTGCTCGACCGCCCCGCGATGGCCAGGATCAACCATCCCGACGGGGCTCGGAAACGCCTGGTCAGGCTGCTTCTCGAAGAGGGCCGACCCGCCGAGGCGGGACGTTGGCTTCGTCGGGTCTCGGATCTGGCCGACGACCCCGAGGCCCAGCGGCTCCTCAGCAGGGTCGAACTTCTCGGCGGAGAGATCGAGAAGGCCATCGCCGCCTCCGAGCGGAGCCAGGGCCGTGGGACTTCCTCACCCGTCGACCCCGAGCCCTGCCGTTACGTCGGAGCGAAGTCCTGCGCGGGTTGCCACGGGGCGATCCACCGTTCCCAGCAAAACAGCCACCACGCGCGGACCATCGGCACGGGCCCCGCGCTGGCGGTCACTCCACTTCCCGAGAAGGTGCTGGCCGACCCGGTCGTCGAGGGGGTCACCCACCGCTTCGACCGACAAGGGGAGCGGATCGTCGTGGAGTCTGGTCCCGCGGACCATCTGGTTCAGGGGGTGGTCGCCTATGTGATGGGTTCCGGCCACCGAGGCGCGACGATGCTCGCCAGGGACGACCTCGGCACGATGCGTTCCCTCCGGACGTCGTACTACACGGGAGGAGATCACTGGGGATTGACCAGCGGCTTTCCTCCCCGGCCGCCCGACCCTCGCCAGTTCCTTGGCGAACCGCTGGACCCCTTGACGGTGCGCGACTGTCTCCACTGCCACTCGACCCGCTATCGATCGCCGGAGGATCGAGCGGGCCCCGAGGTCCAGGACCACGGGATCGGTTGCGAGCGCTGCCACGGTCCCGGCGAGTCTCACCTGAAGTCGATCGAAACGGGATTCCCCGAGCTGGCGATCGCCCGACCGAAGATCGCGACCCCCGCCGAACGCGCGAGGCTTTGCGCGGGTTGTCACGCGGCCGACGGCAAGATCCCCCCGTCCGACCCCCGTTTCATCCGTTTCCAATCGACGACCCTTCCGTTCAGCCGTTGCGTCTCGGAGAGTGGCGGCCGGCTCGATTGCGTGGCCTGTCACGACCCCCATCGGAACTCCACCCAGGACGCGTCGCACTACGAGGCGCGCTGCCAGGTCTGCCACGCTCCCGACGGAAAGGACGATCCGAAGATCCGCCTGGAGCGGTTCCCCGCCTCCGGCTGCCCGGTGAACGCGAAGGCGGACTGTCTGAATTGCCACATGCCCAGAGTGCCCGAGGTGCTGCCCCACACCGCGTTCACGGACCACCATATCAGGATCCATGGGGAACGGACCGCGTCGGACGATTCCCCGACTTGCCCGCCGGCGGAAAAGTGACCATCATCAAGGATAGGGGACGGCGATCGACGTGGTCCCTCGTCGTGGACGGGTAGACTCTCATGGCGGGAACGCGCGAATCTGGGGGGTGGATGAAATCCCGGCGAACTCTCCTGGCCCTGGCCGCCGTCGGGGCGCTGGCTGGCGGGCTCGCCTGGTGGTGGGTCGGTCCCCGGAAGGTCCAGGCCCTGGCGGAATCGGCGCGACAGGCCGTGCGAGAGCGTCGATTCGACCAGGCCGAGGTGGCCGTCGATCGCTGGATCGCGCTCCGCCCCCAGGATGGCGAGCCTCACTATTGGAAAGCCAGGGTCCTCCTGGCTCGCGACCTTCCCCAGCCGACGCTGGACGCCATCACCGCGGCCGCTCAGCGCGGTTACGACCGGAAGCCGCTGGAGGCGATCCGGGGCGTGATGCTGGCCAGGGCGGGCAAGTTTCCCGAGGCCGAGCCCTTGCTTCGTCGGGCCGCGGCGGAAAACCTCGGTCCCGAGCCGGAGATCTCCGAGGGGCTCGCGCGGGTCTACCTCGGCACGTTTCAACTGGCGAAGGCGGCGACGGCTCTCGACCGCTGGATGGAGGCGGCACCCGAGGACGCTCGGCCGCACCTCTGGCGCAACGAGATCGAGGAACGCAATAGCGCCGAGGCCTCGGTCCTGATCCGGAACTACCGGTTGGCCCTCCAGCGCGACCCAAACCTCGACGAGGCCAGGCTCAAGCTGGCCCACACGTTGAGGGACGCGCAGCGCAACGCGGAGGCTGAGGCCGAATACGAGCGATACCTCGAACGCAACCCGCGCAGCGTGCCCGCGCTGGTGGGCGCGGGTCAGACGGCGCTGCAAAGTGGCGATCTGGTCACCGCGACCCGGCGCTACGACGAAGCCCTGGCGATCGATCCCAGGGAGCCGGTCGCCTTGCGAGAGCTGGCCCTGATCGACCTGCGCTCCGGTCGATTCGACCGCGCCCGCGAACGGCTCGCGACGGTGGTCGAGATCGACGCGTTCAACCCCGAGGTGCGTTCCAGCTACGCCAGGGCCCTGAAGATGGTCGGCGAGGACGCCAGGGCCGCGGAACAGACCGCCATCGTCGAGCGGCTCCGCCGCGAGCACGTCCGGATCGCGGAGCTTCGCGAGGCCCTGGTGAGCAACCCGAACGACCTGGAACTCAAGAGCGAGACGGCGCGCTGGCTTCTGGAACACGGGCACGAGCAAGAGGGCCTGGAATGGACCGAGTTGATCCTTCGCGAGCGTCCAGGCCACCGACCGACCTGCCAGGCCCTCGCCGAATACCACCAGAAACGGGGTAACGTTGGGCTGGCCAATTATTACAGGACCGCCGCCGGGGGAGGCCCCGGCGGCTGATCGATCGCTCGGGCTCAGTGCGGAATGTACGTTGCGAGGAACCGCGCGAGCTTCTGGAAATCGGACTGGGGCTCGATGTAGCGAACGACCGTGACGAGGGGCTTGGCGTCGATCAACTCCGAGATCGGCCCGGAGTGCAGTGAGAGCGGGCCGATCACCGAGACCTTCACACCGTTGAGCTTCTCCTCGACGT
>JBFWRA010000367.1:0-5320 GCA_050249155.1 Isosphaeraceae bacterium
GATCGTCGGAGTGATCGTAGAGGCCATATCGGCACTCCTTCGTTGACCAGGTCGTGGGCGTCGTCGATCGTTCGCCGTCGGTTCGAGGAAGAGCCGCCGGCTCAGCGAGCCCGATCCGATCCAGGAGACCATCATACGAAAAAGGTCTCGTGAAGGAGTTCGAGGACGGAGAACCCCCTGGACGTTTCGGACCCTCTCCGACTAAAGTCATAGGCGTGTCCGGTCAGCGAAGGGCGGAGAACTCGAAGCCGGGAGGCTCGCTCATGCTCGGGTCATCGCGTCGGGGGTTGTTGAGAGTCGCCCTGGCGGGGGCGCTGGTCGCGATTGGCGGGAAGGCTCGGGCGGGGGAGGCTCCTGGGGGACTGCGACCCCCGGTTCGGATCGAAGCGGCTGGCGAGGTGATTGACTCCGGTCCGCGTTGGGGCCATTCCGGACCTTGCTTCCACGACGTCGACGGGGATGGCAAGCGCGACCTGCTCGTCGGCGATTTCAGCGGGCTGTTCCGGCTCCACCGTAACGTCGGCGCCGACGCCGCGCCCCGGTTCGCCGAGGGGGTCGTTCTGCGAGCCGGCGGCGTCGACGCGAAAGTGCCGATTTATTGATGCATCGGCTCCAGTCCACAGTTCGTGGACTTCGACGCGGACGGACACGACGACCTCATCAGCGGCTCGTACGACCCCGGCGAGATGTATCTCTTCCGTGGCGAGGGGGGCGGACAATTCAAGGCCCGCGAGACCCTCGTGGACAAATCCGGCAGGCCGATCCTTCGCAAACCCGACCAGGAGCACCCCGTCGAGTCGTTCGGGAGTTGGCCGGCGATGGTCGACTGGGACGGCGACGGGGACCTCGACCTGATTTACGGCGGGTTTGACGGCACCTTGACCCTCCGACTCAACGAAGGGACGCGGGCGCTCCCCGCCTTCTCCACCACGAACACGCCGGTGAACGTGGGAGGGGAACCCCTCAAGATCCCCTCGGGGCATTGCACGCCCGTCGTGGTCGACTGGGACGGCGACGGCCTCTGGGACCTTCTCTCCGGAGGGGCCGACGGCGCGGTCCACTGGTTCCGCAACGTCGGCGAGTCGGGCCGGCCGGAGTTCGCCAAGGCGATCGAGATCGTCCCCAAGCACGAGGGGAACGGCTATTCCGAGGTCCTTGGCGCGGGGGAGGCCCCCCGGCCCGGCATCCGGAGCCAGATCGCCATGGCCGATTGGAACGGTGACGGTAAGCCCGACCTGTTGCTCGGCGACTTCCAGACCAACCTGGAAATCCGTGACGACCTCACTCCCGCCGAACAGGCCGAGGCGGCGAAGCTCCAGCGCGAACTCGGCGAACTGATCCCGAGGTTGGCCGCCTCGAACGCTCGCAACCAGGAAGAGTTCCAGAGATTCTGGAAAGATTATGGGATCAAGGAGCAACTCACGCCCGAGGTCCAAGCGAAGTACCGGAAACTCGCCGAGGAGATCCAGGCCCGGCCCGAGGTGAAAGCCCTCTCCGACCGAAACGCGGCGCTGACCTCCGCGCTGACGCCCTTCCTGAAGCCCGCCGGACCCGGCGCCCTGGGCGGCGGGCGGGACACCCCCCACGGATACGTCTGGCTTTATCTACGAAACTGACGGCGCGGCGTCGGGTGCCCTGAAGTCACGCGCCAAGGACGAATTCCTCGTATCCAGAAGAGACATTGATGAGCCGAGTCGACCTCGAAGTGGATAACGAAGCGACAGGGTTCATGATCGCCTCGGAGGGGCTCCACGGTCGGGACTTCTCCTCGGTCGACTCCGAGGACGAGGAGTGGCTCAAGGCGGTCAAGGACGGCGTCTTCCTCCCGTTCGAACTGGTTCAGGACGATTCCTTCATCATCCGGGTCGTCGTCGACGAGCCCCTCTCCTCCCAGGAAGAGGCCGAATGGGTGGGCCGCACCCGGCACAAACTGCGAGTCCCCGACGGTCGCCTCGTGATCATTGGCGGAGGCCCGGAGTATCTCTGGGGTGAGGACGTGGAGGAGTTCACCCGCTTCCTCGACGTGCCGCCCGGCGATTACCTCGCCGAACTTCACACGTATTATCACGGAATCAATGGTTCCCACTGTCTGAATGAAGCTGAGCCGTCCGAGCCGATTGGGAGCTACTTCCGGCGAACCCGGCCGGGCGAGGCGTTCCCGCTCTGGCTTCGCAACGAATGCGCCAGCGACCCCGAGGCCGATCCGGGTCGCGAGGAGGAATGGCGAGGCGTGGAGTCGGATTACGAGACGGAGCAACCGCCGTACGTCGGCTTCCTCCTTCGACTGTCACCCCTGGAGCGAGCGCCGAAATCGCCGCCGATGGAAGACGGTTGGTTCGAGATCGGGACGGGGGCGAGGAGGCCGAAGACTTGCCCCATTGGCATCGTGGCCGATCACCTCGTCCCTCGGGAATGGGATTGATTCCATTTGCCTTCGGACGCCGCCGCCGCCGCTCATGTTCCTCAGCGCGAAGGTTCGGGCTCGGCCTCGGGCGTGGTTGATTTCGGGTCGTCGGGCTTCAGGCCCAGCGGGTCGAGCGAGACCGATTCCCCCTCGGTCAACCCCGCCTTGACCTCGACCTGGCCCTCGCCCGTCTCGCCGAGCGTGACCGCGCGCCAGGTGATCGAACCGTCGGGACCAGGAACCGCGACGAAGTCCTTGCCGTCGTATCGGACGATCGTTCGCGGGGACGTCGTGAGCACCCCTTCACGACTGTCCAGAATGATCTCAGCCGAGGCGGTCAGGCCAGGCCGAAGACCGGGATGGTTCTTCTCGATGGCGATCCAGGTGCTGAAAACCTTCCCTCCCTGGTCGGAAGGGCGAGACGGGTCGGGGATCGGGGCGACGGCCGTGATCGCTCCGTTCAGGGTCACGTCCGGAAACGCGTCGATCGTCATCCGGGCCTTCTGGGACGGTCGGACCCGGGCGATCATCGGTTCCGGCACGCGGACCACCACTCGCATCGGCCCGTTCAGGTCGACGACGCGGAGGATGAGCTGTCGCTGGCGGACCGTGGCCCCTTCCTCAATCGCCGGACGACCCGCTACGGGGTCGTTCCCATTCCCGTGGATGGCCATGCCGTCGGCCGGCGCGACGAGCTTGCATTTGTCGATCTGGCCTCGCAATTTCTCCTCACGGGACTTCTCCAGTTCCCAGGCCGACCGCTTGCCCAGTTCGTCGGCGCGGGCCTTCTCGACCTCGCTCTGGAGTTCCTTCGCGGTCTTGCCCCTGGTGTGCTTTTCCAGGACGTTCCGCCTGGTCTGGGCCTGTTCCAGCGCGAATCTGACCTTTTGCAACTGGATCTTCTCGCTGGCGTTCTGGCTCGGCGAGACGAACCCTCTTTCCAGCATTTTGTCGGACCACAGGACCCGATCCTCGGCGCGCTTGAGGTCGCTCTCGGCCAGCGCGATTTCCCCCTGAATCCTCCTCAATTCACTCGGGAAGATGCCATCGTCATATTCTTTGACGGCGACCTCGGCGACCTCCCGTGTCAGCTTGGCCTCGAGGTGGGCCGCCTCGGCCGCTTTCGTGGCGATCCACTGATTATGGAGTTTGTCCCTCAGCCCGGAGCTATCCAACTCGCAGACGACCTGCCCCTTGGCGACCCTGGCGCCGTCGGGGACGATCGAGAGGATCGTGGTCTGGCCTTCAATCTGGCAGTACACGTCGTCGGACTCTGACGCCTCCACGAATCCCCGAAGGCGAAGCACTTCACGGAACGGTCCCCGCTTCACCAGGGCGGTCGATCCGCCAGCGGGTTGGTCGTCTCGCGGGGCCGTCAGCGCGTTTTCACGTTCTTGCCCCGCGACGATCCCCACACCCGAAGCCAGCCCCCCCAGCGCGACGAGCACCGTGCCGACTTTCACGATCTGAGATAGGAACATGGCGCGAAGGACCTCCCTGGCCAGGATCGCCGCCGGCGCGACCAGCGCCGGCTTCGTCCCGAGGAACTGGATGGAAGCGCGTGCCGTGGCGTTCACCAGCGAGATCGGCACGGACGTCGCGAAGAACGGACCGACCGGGCCGTGCCCCCGAAGGTGGAGCCGCTCGCCCAGCCTTCGTCTGGCCCGGGTCAGCCTGCTCTTCACGGTGCCGACGGGCCAGCCCAGGTGCCTGGCCGCCTGCTCGTGGGTCCGCCCTTCCAGGTCGCACAGGACCACCGGGTCGCGAAGCCGAGCGGGAAGCCGCTCGACCTCCTCATGAAGCGCCCGTTCGCGATCGGCGTCGGGCGAGGGGGGAGCTTGCTCGGGCCTTGCCGCCTGGCGCTCGTGCCGGCGACGCCTGGCCGCGGCCACCCGGGCGGCCGAGGCGGTCCGATACGCGACCTGATGCAGCCAGGGGCCCAGCGAGTCGCGGACCCAGAGCGACCTGGCCTTCTTGACCAGCACGAGAAACGTGGCCTGGAAGGCGTCCTGAGCGTCCTGTGCCTCAGGCAGGACGGCCCGGCAGACGCGCAGGACCATCGGCCCATGCCGCTCGACGATCACGGCGAAGGCCAGTTCGGCGGGCTCGCCCCGCCCGTTGGCGAACCGTTCCAGAAGCTGGCCGTCGGTCAGTTCCCGGACGGCCCCAACCTGGTAGACCGTCCGCAACGCCCGACCAATCGCCCCGCCCCTTCCGCTCGGCACGAGAGAAGCCTCCCCCATCCCTTCCCCGACGCCCCCGTCTTCTCATGGTAATGGCTCGGCGAGGCCCCTTGGTTCTGTTTTTCTCCGGAGCGAGGAAATCATCATCAGGGGAAGGAAAACGGCCAAGGCAAAGGCCTTGCCAAAATCTCGTGGAGGGCTTCCTCTTCCACGACGTCGCGGGAGGCCGAGACGGAACCGACCCGAATCACCAATCCCGCCACTGGTGCTGGGATTCCTAGCGAGAATCAGGACGGCGTCTTATGAAGCGAATCACATTTGGATATCTTTGAACAATTCCCGCCAATCCGGCGCACAGGCAGACCAGCGAGAGTGCCCAGGCGAGCGTGGAATACGTGCTCGCCTCGGATTTCACAAGAGCCAGGCCAGTCCATTCAGGCGATTGAATTAAATCATCCTTATCTAATATCATGGGGGGATGGAGAGAATCGAGTAGTTGCACAAGATTCCCAGAGTGCCCAACAGGCCGAATCGTCAAAAAATGCCCGTGGTCCCCACGGCGAAGATGGATCAAAAACGGGCGATCGATGGAAGCGGCTTGTCTCCTGAGTATCACACCCCGCACTGGAATGCCAAGTTTACCAAGTGCGACTTGGAGGTCTTTTAGAGAATAACCACCTTCCCTGGGGGCTGGCAAAGCCAGTTCAACCTGTCGTAACGTCTTCTTGATTTC
>JBFWRA010000368.1:0-5316 GCA_050249155.1 Isosphaeraceae bacterium
TCCCAAAAAACGACGAACGCCCGCCCCCTCGATTCTCCGGATCGAGGGGGCGGGCGCTCGTCGAAAGCGACGTTGTGAGTTGGGAGTGGGGAGCGTCGAGCCGCCCCGCCCTCGGATCGCGGGCGGGGTCAAGGTCGACCGTGATCCCCGACCGGATTCAATCGTCGTCGTCGGTCCTGATATCGAGCAAGAAATCCGCGATCGCCTCATCCGCCCCGTGATCCGCCGGGGCTTCCGGCTCGGTCTTTTTCGACACGTATTCCACGGTCTGATCGGGCGCATCCGCGGCGGGGGTCGCCGAGGCCGCCGGCTTCGGGGGACTGGCCGGGACGGGTTCCTCGTCGAGGTCGAACGGAATGGCGTCGTCGTCGATCGCGGCGACCGCGTCTTCCTCGAAGTCGATCTCGAATTCGTCGTCGGTCGCGTCCGAGGGAGAGATGGCCTGGCTGACCGCGGTGTCCGAGGCGGCCTTCGGCGCGCCGGCCGAAGCGCTCGCGGGGGGAGCGCCCACCTTCGCGACCCGAAGCTTGATCCCTCCCAAACTCAATTCATCGCCAAGTTCGAGAACCAACTGGCCCTCGACCTTCTTCCCATTCACGAACGTGCCATTGGCGCTTCCGAGGTCCTTCAGGATGAGCCGACCGGCTTTCTCGAAGAGTTCACAATGCTTACGGCTGACCTGGGAGGACTTGATCCGCACGTTGCAATCGTCGTGTCGGCCGACGCTATTGATACCGTCCGCCAGTTTCAGGGCCTGGGTGGCACTTCGCCCCCTGACGACGTGGAGCTCGAAATCCATGGTGGAAGCAACCTTGACCGGAAGGGAAGGGAGCTGGGCACACTTCAACGATGAGACGATCGACCAGAATTGACCCTATCGCGCGTTCTCTCGCGACGCAATCGTTTTCCAGGAGTCGGGCCCTCGCGCGGATTCCGTCGGAATCGGCTTGATCTCACGGAGAAGGGCTCTATACTGGGGATCGTTCGGGTGGACGAAGGCGTCAAGGTCGGGTCGAACGACCAGCTTCCACCCGCCACGCTCGCGGGAGTAGCTCAGGGGTAGAGCACCACGTTGCCAACGTGGTTGTCGTGGGTTCAAATCCCATCTCCCGCTCTCAGTCATGCCATCCTAGGATCGGCGGCCAACGCTCGACCGCTTCGGGTACGAGATGGCGTCCTCGCCATCCTAGACCGTCGCGACTTGAGGAAGGCCAGGAATGACAACCGGCGAGCACGAGCCAGCACTCGAAGAGACCGCCAACGATCCCGCGACCGCCGAAGAGAACGCCGCCGCGGAGGGTGAGACGACCCCCGCCAAGACCCGGCTCGCTCTCGAAGTCGACGTCACGGACGTCGGCCCATGCAAGAAGCATATCAAGGTCGCCATCGCGCGAGCCGACGTGGATCGACAATTCGACGATTCACTCAAGGAAATGAGCCGCGAAGCGTTCGTTCCCGGGTTCCGGCAGGGGCACGCTCCCCGTCAACTCGTTCAAAAGCGCTACCGGAAGGAAGTGGCCAACCAGGTCAAATCGACCTTGCTCATGGCCGCGCTGGAACAGCTGGACGAGGATTACAAGCTCAACCCCATCACCCAGCCCACGCTCGACGTCGAATCGATCGAGGTGCCCGACGAGGGCCCGATCCAGTTCGAGATGGACGTCGAGGTTCGACCGGAATTCTCTCTGCCCACCTACAAGGATTTGACGGTCGACCGGCCCGTCAAGACGATCACCGACGCCGACGTGGACACTCAGTTCCAACGGTTCCTCGAGCGCTACGCCCAGCTCGTTCCCAAGCTGGAGGGGGGCGCGGTCCTGGGCGATTTCATCACCGCCGACCTCAAGTTCCACCGCGACGGTCAGCCGCTGAACGAGGCGAAAGAGGTCCAGTTCCGCTTGCATCCGGAGCTGCGTTTCCAGGACGGAACGGTTCCCGAGGTTGGCGAGGCGCTGGTCGGAGTCAAGCCGGGCGAGACCCGCGAGGCCGAGGCTCGGATCGGGACGAGTTCGCCCGACGTGACGCTGCGCGGCCAGACGGTCAAGGTCACCTTCGTGGTCAACGACCTGAAGCAACTTCGGCTGCCCGAGGTCAATCAGGCCTTCTTCAACAATATCGGGTTCACCTCGGAGGAAAGCCTCCGCGAGGCCCTTCGGACCATGCTCGAACGGCGCTTCCAAAACCAACAGCGCCAGGCGATTCGCAACCAGTTGATGGACAAGCTGATCGCCGCCACGCCGTTTGACCTTCCGGCGGACCTGGTCGCCCGGCAAGAGCAGTCGACCTTGCGAAGGATCGTCTCACAAATGCGTGAGGAGGGTGCCACGCCCAGCGAGATCCGGGCCAGGGAGGCGGAACTTCGCGCCAACGCCCACGACTCCACCCTTCGAAGTCTCAAGGAGTTCTTCATTCTGGCCAAGATCGCGGAGGCGGAGTCGATCAAGGTCGAGGAAAGCGATATCGAGGTTGAGATCCTCGCCATCGCCGATCGGACCGACGAGTCCCCGAGACGAGTCCGGGCCCGGGTGGAGAAGGAAGGGCTCGCCGACGCGATCGCGTCCGACCTTCTGGAGCGGAAGGCCCTGAATCGGATTCTCGAGTCCGTCATGTTCGTGGACGTCGATCCCGAGGAACAACGGGCCGTCGAGACCCTGGACCACTCGGCGTCGACCGAGGAAGCCCGCCCCGACGCCGCGGGTGAGCAGGCTCCCGAGGGCGAAACTCGGGACTGAGTTCGCCCGAATCGGAACGAAACGTGGAGTGGGCCGCGTAAACTGGCGTGGGGAGGGGAATCTCCCTCGCCAGCGCGTTTCCCGCCGGTCCGACGGTGGACCCGAGGAAGCCCGCCCTCTATCATATTCATGTCAAGACAACCGGCCCGGCCCGGCCCGCGTTCGTCGCGACGGGTCGGGCCGAGATCTCGAAGGACTGCCCTCCATGGCCATGTTCGACCACCCGCTGGCCGTGCCCCGGCTGCAACGCTATCGGGACTACGCTCGCCAGCGCCAGATGACTCTCGGTGACCTCCTGCTGGAGAACCGGATCGTCTTCCTCGAAGGGGTCATCAACGACGCCTCCGCGAATATGGCCGTGATGAAGTTCCTGTTCCTCCAGTACGAGAACCGGACTCAGGCCATTAGCTTCTACATCAACAGCCCAGGGGGCAGCGTCACCTCGACCCTGGCGATTTACGACACGATGCAGTTCATCGAGTGCCCGGTCTCGACGTTCTGCATCGGGATGGCGGCCTCGGGCGCCGCGGTCCTGCTGGCCGGCGGCACGAAAGGGCGGCGGTTCTCGCTTCCCCACTCCAAGGTCATGATTCATCAGCCTTACGGCCAGGTCGGCGGCCAGGTTTCCGATATCGAGATTCAGGCCGAGGAGATCCTCAAGAGCCGCCAGGTCATCAACGAGATCATCGCCAAGCACACCGGTCAGCCGCTCGAACGGATCGCCAGGGATACCGAGCGCGACCGCTACCTGACCGCGCTTCAGGCGAAGGAGTACGGCATCGTCGACGAGGTCGTCGGTCATATTCCGACCAGTGAGGCGGTCAAGCCCCCCACGCCCATGGGCCCCGACCTTCCCAGCGAGCCGCCTCCCGGGCCCAGGACCCGCACCTGACCCGTTCCGGTCCGGAACGCCCTTCTTGGGATTCCGCCCTCGACATGACGACCCACTCTCAGCCCGGTCCGATCCAAGCGCCGCAAGGGAACCAAACGCAATGCCACTGATCCCGATCGTCATCGAGCGGAGCGGTCGTGAAGAACGGGCGATGGATATCTACTCCCGCCTGCTTCAGGACCGCATCATCATTCTGGGCACCGCGATCGACGACAACGTCGCCAACGTGATCGTGGCCCAGCTCCTGGTCCTCGCGCACCAGGACCCCAAGGCCGACATTCATCTATATATCAACAGCCCTGGAGGCAGCGTCACCGCCGGCATGGCGATTTACGACACCATGCAATGGGTCTCGTGCGACGTCGCCACCTACTGCATGGGCCAGTGCGCGAGCATGGGCTCGCTCTTGCTGGCCGCGGGTGCCGCCGGCAAGCGGTTCGCCTTGCCGCATGGCCGGATCATGATCCACCAGCCTCTGGCCGGGATGGAAGGGACCGCCACCGACATCGCCATCCACGCCGAGGAATTCCTTCGGATGAAAAAGCAACTCAACGAGATCTACCGCAAACACACCGGCCAGTCGCTCGAGAAGCTTCAGGAGGATACCGACCGCGATCGGTTCATGTCTCCCGAGGAGGCCAGGGACTACGGGCTGATCGACAAGGTCGTGGATCGCGAGCCGGCGAGCACGGCCAACCCCAGCCCCACCCCCTCGCCCTGATCGAGTCGAGCGGAACGAAAACCCACGGTTGCCGAACCGAAGGCGGCGGGCCCTCAAGCCCGCCGCCTTCGTCGCGTCTCAGCCGATGCCGAACTGGGTCAGGAACGCCCGAAGCGCCGCCCTCGGGCCGGGCTGGCTCAACACCCCGACGAGCGCGGGGATGAGGATCACCACCACCGCGAGCCCCTGAAAGACGGTCGAGACCCGCGAGGGGGAGACCGGGATCGCCCTGAGCCGCCGCTGAAGGCGAGGTCGAAGCGCCTGGAGAAACCGCTCGGCCTCGCGGCCATGGACCTCGATCAGGGCCGTCCGCAGCCTGGGTGACGTCTCCACGACGACCCAGCGTCCTTCGCTCGGCTGTTCAAAGCCCGTGATGGTTCCGCGATACGCGACGCCGAGGTCCTGAAGGGTCAATTCCACCGCCGCGAGGATGACGGGCCGATCGACGTGGTACACCACGGCCCGGCGCAGCGCTCTCCCGGCGAACAGGCTGGCGATCAATCCCAGGGCCGAGAGGAACGCCAGCCAGTCGAGCCAGTCGGGTTGACCGAAAAGCGCTCGCGTGACGTACTGACCCAACGGGCCAAAGGCGACGATTCCTCCCACACCGAGGACCAGCGCGACGTGGTCGAGCAACCCCGGCACGACCCGAGGGTGCCGATCCCCGTGCCAGAGTCCCAGAATCCAGAAATAAAGGCCTAGTGGTCCGAGCGTGAGGGCGTGGAGGAGCCAGGGGCTGGTCATCAAGTCCCCCTTGACGAACGCGGTCGTTCGGAGAAGGTCAAGTCCCTTCCGAAGCCGAGGCGGAGGCCGGAACCGAGCCTCTGGCCAGTTCCTCAAGAAGCGTCAGGTTCGCCTCGGGGAACCGAAGTCGGGACAACTCCGCCGCCAGAACCCACTGGAACCCGGAACGCGTGACGGGATCATGATTCTCCCCGGCCCGTTCCAATCGGCAGTCGAAGACGTGTAGT
>JBFWRA010000369.1:0-5303 GCA_050249155.1 Isosphaeraceae bacterium
TCCTTGAGCTGGTCGGGACAGGCGCTGGCGGAGTTCTCGCAGTGGTAGTCGACCTCGCCAGGAGAGCGACCCACGGGCCCCCCGCAACTCGGGCAACGGTCCGGAAAGACGTAAGGGATTTCCGATCCGTCACGGGCCTCGACCTCGACGCGGACGACCTGGGGAATGATCTCTCCCGCCTTTTGGACGACGACCGTGTCGCCGACCCGGACGTCCTTGCGCTGAATCTCCTCGGCATTGTGCAGGGTGGCCCGCTTCACGGTGGAGCCGGCCAGTGAGACGGGCACGAGGTCCGCGACCGGGGTGACCTTGCCCGTCTTGCCGACCTGGACGGAGATCGCCAGCACCTTGGTCACGGCCTGTTCCGCCTCATATTTATAGGCGATCATCCAACGAGGGCTCTTGCTTCGGGCCCCCAGCCGCGCGCGCTGGCCCAGGTCGTCCACCTTGATGACGAGGCCGTCGGTCTGAAAGTCCAGGGTGTTTCTCCGATCGGACCATTCGGCCGCGTGCGCGATGACGTCCTCGATCGACTCGAAGACGTGCGCGTGCGGTGAGACGGGAACGCCCCACGTTCTCAAGCACCGCATGATCTCGTGATACGAGGAGATCTTCATGTCTTTGGTTTCGCCGAGTCCGTGCGAGAGGAAGCGGAGCCGTCGCGTCGCGCAGGTTCTCGGGTCGAGCAGTTTGAGCGAGCCCGCCGTCGAGTTGCGCGGGTTGGCGAAGAGCGTCTCGCCGGCCTCCAGGCGCAGGGCGTTGAGGCGGACCAGCTCTCCGTTGGTCATGAACACTTCCCCGCGAACCTCCAGAAGCTCGGGCGGGTCGTCTTTCAAAAGCAGTGGGATATCTCGGATCGTTTTGAGATTCGCGGTGACGTCGTCTCCGCGTTCGCCGTCGCCTCGCGTCGCGCCGAGGGTGAACACACCCCGCTCATAGCGCAGCGACACCGCGACTCCGTCCACCTTCAGTTCCACGACGTAGCGCACCGGCTCACCGGGGTTCAGTCCCTTGCGGACCCTCGCGTCCCACTCGCGGATTTCCTCATCGTTATACGTATTGTCGATCGAGAGCATGGGAACGGCGTGTTTGACCGTCGTGAAGCCTTCCAGGGGGGACCCTCCGACGCGCTGGGTGGGGCTGTCGGGCGTGATCCGATCGGGATGTTCGGACTCGATCGATTCAAGACGTTTTAAAAGCGCGTCGTATTGCTTGTCGCTGATCTCGGGGGCGGCGTCGACGTAGTACAGGCGGTTATGGCGTTCGATCTCGGCGCGGAGGGTGGCGAGTTCTCGATCCAGCGCGTCCTTCTCGTTGTCCATGTCCCGACTCCCCTCGCGGTCGCGAGTCTCAAGACTTTCGTCCCCCCGAGCTTCCCGCGCGTAAGGTACGACACGGGCCCAGGCCCGACAACGACCCACGTCACTTCGCGCGGGTCGGCGCGTCATTTTTGGGAGGTTTCGGCGGCGAGAGCCAGCGGTCCGTCGCCATCGCGAGGCAGCCCGCCACGAGCATCACGAGGAATTCCACCCCCAGAACGATCGGACCCGCGCGGTCCAGCCACGCGGCCAGACGGAACGAGGGGAGAGCCTGGGCACCCTCTCGATCCCTCGCCTGCTCAAGAACGGTCGGGCTGATCAGATAACCGAAGCACGTGACGACGAAGAGGGTGCTCGTGAGCACGAGCAGCGCGTGGAAGGGGTTGGGGGTCCCGCGCGATCGTGGGGATTCCTTCGCGGTCATGACGCGTGGGGGTGATCGCCAAGGCGCGACCACCCCCCTCCGAGGATGCCTTCGGGGGCCTCACGCACCGTCGAACACCCATCGAGCGCCGTCGATCTTGTAGTCCAGGACCTCGCCCGACTTGAACCACAGGGCGATCTCGCGCTCGGCCGATTCCGGGCTGTCGCTCCCGTGGATCAGGTTGTTCTGCTTGCTGCTGGAGAAGTCTCCGCGCACGGTCCCGGGCGCGGCCGCGACGCCGTTGGTGGCACCCAGCATCGCACGGACGACGGAGATCGCCTCGTTCCCCGAGAGCACGCCCACGACGACCGGGCCGCCGGTGATGAATTCGATCAGTCCCTCGAAGAACGGCTTGCCGGCGTGCTCCGCGTAATGCTTCTCCCCGAGCGCGCGGTCCACCTGAAGGAGCTTGAGCGCGGCGACTCGGAGTCCTTTGGCCTCGAATCGCGCGAGGATCTCACCGACGAGTCGCCGCTGGACGCAGTCGGGCTTGAAAATGACGAGCGTGTTTTGCATGAGAGGTTCTGTGTCGGAGAGACGTCCCTGGGCCAGATCTTCGGCGAAATTCGAGCGATCAGTCTAACGACCTCGCCCGCGCCCGACAACGCGGGATTCAAGTGGGAAGGGGCTCGTCCTCGCCCTCGGCGGTTCCCGAAGCCGGGGAGAAAGGGTCCGGAACGATCCGCCAGGGGAGTTCCTCGAACGAGTCCGGGTCGAGCCGCCAGACCCGGACCTCGGGAGGAGTGCCCAGGAGGGAGACGATGATCCTTGGCACCGCGCCATAGTGGTTTTCGAGAAGGTCGGTCTGACTGGGCACGGCCACCCAGCGCGGGTGGGAGTGATAGATCGCCAGGATTTCCGCCTCGCGCGCCCGGAGTTCCTTGACCGCGTTGTTCAGTTCGATGGGATCGGCGTCGTAGCGGGTCTCGCTGGCCAGCGTGTTGCGGAGCGGATGGAACGACGAGACCAGGGGAAATACCCCGCCGAGCAAGCCGCAGCACTCCAGCGGGGATTCTCTCAGGCAATGGGCGACCATCGCGTCGTGAACGTCCCTGGGGATCGCCAGGACGGCGTCAAGGTCAATCGGGGAGTCCGCCACGCGACGTCATTCCGGGAAAAGGGGAGTGGAAAGGTATCGTTCGCCCAGGTCGGGGAGGACCACCACCACGAGTTTTCCGGCCAGTTCCTGTCGAGAGGCGACGGTGATCGCGGCGGTGGCCGCCGCGCCGCAGGAGATCCCGCAGAGCATCCCCTCGTCCTTGGCGAGCCGCCTGGCCATCTCGAAGGCGTCCTCGTCTCGGACGGTGACGACCTCGTCGATGATCGCGGTGTTGAGGATGTCGGGGATGAAGCCCGCGCCAATCCCTTGAATCTTGTGGGGGCCTGGGGTGATCGTCTCCCGACGCTTCGCCTGGGTGAGAACCGGCGAATTCAAGGGCTCGACCGCGATCACCTTGAGCCCGGGTTTCCGGGCCTTGAGCACCTCGCCGCAGCCGGTGATCGTGCCCCCGGTCCCAACGCCGCAGACCAGGACGTCGATCCGTCCCTCGGTATCGCGCCAGATTTCCTCGGCGGTCGTCTTGCGGTGGATCTCGGGGTTGGCCGGGTTCTTGAACTGCTGGGGCATGAACGAGTTCGGTGTGTTCCGCTGGATTTCCTCGGCCTTCTCGACGGCCCCGGGCATACCTCGGGCGGCCGGGGTCAACACGATCTCCGCCCCAAACGCCTTGAGCAATCGCCGGCGTTCCAGGCTCATGCTTTCGGGCATGGTGACCATGAGTTTGTAGCCCCTGGCCGCGCAGGTGAAGGCCAGGGCGATTCCAGTGTTGCCGCTGGTCGGCTCGATGATCAACGTGTCCTTACGGATTTTGCCCTGGGCCTCGGCCTCGTCGATCATGGCGACGCCGATGCGGTCCTTGACCGACCAGAGGGGATTGAAGTTCTCGAGTTTCGCGACGACCTCGGCGTGACAACCCTCGGTCACTCTCCGGAGGCGGATCAGCGGCGTGTTGCCGATCGTTCGAGTGATGTCGTCGTAGATCCGCCCTCGGGTCCGCTCGTCGGTCGACATGAGAGTCCTCCTGGTCCGCCAGGGGCGGGGAAGGGCCGATCAGGCCCGGGGCCTCACTCTGAGGTTGGTCGGCCCGCGAGCCCGCGGCCGGGCCGGTCGCCATCATATTGCCAGGCTACCGAACGAACAAGCGGACATCGCGCGAGCGCCTCGCGGACCCGGCCCGACCGTGTTGTTCGCCGGGGTGTCCGGACCTTAGAATAGTCGGCGAAGGGGGCGGGTCTGGCCTTCACGACCGGTGATCCCCGCGACCCCCGCGCCACCGTCGAGGAACCTCATGAGCACGGAGCCGACCGAGACGAGCCAGGCCCCTGGCCGACCGGCACAGTCGACTCAACCCGGACAGCACGGGCACCGGCCCTCCTCGTCGGATCAGATCCCGGCGACGCTCGTCCCTGAGACCGGCTGGCACTTCCTTCACGTCTTTTTCCAGGTCGATCGCGTCGCGCTGGCGACGATCGCCCCCGACGTTCGCGAGCGTGGCCGCCAGGAGTTCGCCACGATCCTGACCCCGGGCGCCGAGGGCGGGCCCGAGCAGGTCCAGTGCTTCGCCGTTCCGGGTCACAAGGCCGACTTCGGCGTGATGATGGCGGGCAAGGACCTCAAGGCGGTGCACGGGATCCAGATCGCCCTTCAAGCGTCCAGCCTGGGGGCCGCGTTCCGCACCTCGTCCTCGTTTTATTCGATCACCGAGGTCTCCGAATACGTTCCCGACGCCGAGGAGTACGCCAAGATCCTTCAGGATCGCGAGGGACTCGACCCCGAGACGCCCGTCTTCAAGGCCAGGGTGAACTCGTACGCCCAGCGCCTGGGGCCGATGAACCAGCAGCGGCTCTATCCCGACTTCCCCGATTGGCCGTGCCTCTGCTTTTATCCAATGAGCAAGATGCGCCAGGGTGAGCAAAACTGGTACACCTTGCCGTTCGAGGAACGCGGCGAGCTCATGGCGCAACACGGTCGCAGCGGAATGAGGTTCGCGGGGAAGGTCAGTCAGGTCATCACCGCGTCAACCGGACTGGACGACTGGGAATGGGGCGTCACCCTCTGGGCCCGGAACCCCCAGTACCTGAAAGACATCGTTTATACGATGAGGTTCGACGAAAGTTCGGCCCGTTACGCGCTCTTCGGCGAATTCTATTTTGGCTACATTCTCCCCCCCGCGGAACTCTTGGAAACCCTGCGGGTTTGAGCGTTGCCGGGCGTTCCCGGTGGAGACCATGACGGATGTGGACCTGTCCGAAATGTCAGTCCCTTGTCGATCCCTCGTTTGAAGTTTGCTGGAATTGCGGCACGACCCGCGACGGCGTCGAAGACCCTCTGTTTCGGAGGGCCGACGAGGTCGGGCCCGATCCGTCTCCGATGGAAACCGACCTGCCCGCGGGATCGGCCCCGATCCCCCAACTCGAGCTGCCCGAGGCCGGCGACCTGGTGGAGTGTTACTGGGCGATGGATTTGATGCAGGCCAAATTCGTGGCCGATCAACTCTCCA